>JAYWAX010000593.1:0-3292 GCA_043782125.1 Acetobacteraceae bacterium
CGCCACACGTTATGACAAACTCGCCAGAAATTTCACCGCGACAGTCATTCTGGCCGCGATCATCAGATGGTGGATCTAATCGAGTCTGGAGCCTAACGCAGGGCCTGGTTTTAACCCGGCCCCGGGCCGCCTGACGTCTTTGGCCAGGCCCAATTTTTCCAGCCCGCGCACGAACAGATAAATCAGGTCGATTTCCCATCCGCCGTGACCATGGCTGGCGGAGCGCGGGTCGGCGTGATGGTTGTTGTGCCATCCCTCGCCGCTGGAAATCAGCGCCACGAACCAGTTGTTGCGGCTGTCGTCGGCCGTTGCGTAATTGCGGTAGCCCCATAAATGCGACAACGAGTTCACCGACCACGTGATGTGCCAGACCAGCACCGTGCGGACGAAAACTCCCCAGATCAACAGACTGGCACCGAATTGCGCCGCCTCGCCAGGTCCGTGTCCGGCCAGCAATCCGGCCGCGAACCCGCCCAGAAAGAATAAAGCCCAGGAACCGAGGACGATGGCGGGGTAGAGGGCGGTGCGTTCGAGACGGCGGTAGAAGGGATCGCGCAATATGTCTTTTGCGTAACGATCGTAAATGCCCAGACGCGCCAGATCGCGATTATCCAGCAGCATCCAGCCGGCATGGCCCCACAGAAAATTGACCAGCGGACTGTGCGGGTCTTCGCGGCGGTCCGAATGTTCATGATGCCGCCGATGCACCGCGATCCAGCGTGCCGGCGTATCCTGGGCGCAACAAATCCCCAGCACCGCGAAACTGTATTCCAGCCATTTCGGACAAACCAACCCGCGATGCGTCAACATCCGGTGGTAACAAAGATTGATCCCGAGGCAGCCAAACACATACGTTCCCAACACGACGAGGCCGACGCCGGTCCAACTGAACAGCCACGGCAGCAACGCCAACGCCGCCACGGCGTGATAAAGCCCCAGCGTCAGAGCATAAGACCAGACGATCCGTTGGCGGTTCACGGCCTCGGGCAGGGCCAAACGCCGGCCGGTGTGGAATTCGGTGCGCGCGCGCAAATCGGGTCATCCATACAGTTTCAGCGGCAGGCCAATCGAATGCACGGCAATCCGGCACGCGCGAACCCCCGATGGGCGGCGTGTCACTGCACCAAACGCACAGACCCCGCAAGCAACCCGCGCGGGGCCGGCGGGCGATCGGGCGAAGGGAAGGCAAGCACCGGGGCTCTGCCCCAGACCCCGCGGGGGCGCTGCCCCTCGATCCCGCCAAGGCTGGGTCTTGGATGCCGTTTATTTGGGGGATAACAGAGAGGGGGCCATCCGAGACGTTTCAACGTTCGAGTAGGCCCCCTCTATGTTATCCCCCAACCGATCGCGGTCCAGGGGCCGAGGCCCTGGTGGGTTCGAAGGGCAAAGCCCTCGCGGGGTCGGGCAGAGCCCCGGTGCTTGCCTTCCCTCGCCTGACCGCCCTGCCGGGGCCGGGCGGTTAGGCGAACCCTGCGGGGCCTGGATCACCAGACGATTGTCGCCTGTTCGATCAGCGCGCGGGCGGCTGCGGACATGGTGGCGCCTGACAGCACGCGTTCGACCGCCAGCAGCTCCGCCTGTTGCACGCGCCGGAGCCGTTCCAGCACGATTTCCAGCCGGTGCGCGGGAATCACGACCACGCCATCGGCATCGCCCACCACGATATCGCCCGGGTTCACATGCACATCGCCCAAAACGATCGGCGCGCCGACGATCGCGGGCCCGTTCATCGCGGGGGAGTTCGGTTGGATGCCCGCGCTGAACAACGGCAGCCCAGCCGCCACGATCCCCGCTTTGTCGCGCGCCATGCCGTCGGTCACGAACGCCGCGACTCCGGCGTTCTTCAGCATTCCCGCCGCGAGGTCGCCGATGACGGCGGTTTTGGTATAGGCGTCGTTGGCGCAGATAATGACGTCGCCCGGCTTTGCCTCTGACAGCGCCGCGAACACCGCCAGCACATCGGCGGGATAGGCGAAGCAGGTCAGCGCGGGACCGACGAAGCTCGCATTGGCGGGATCGGCGGGTTTGATCCGGTAATCCAGCGCACCGCGCCCGTCCATCGCGTCGGCCAAATGCGAGGTCTGCGCGCCCCGGAATTCTTCCACTAACGCCGGATCGGGTCGCTTGAAACCACGGTGGATGGTGACGAGCGGGGGATTATCGAGCATCGGGACGCCTCTGTTTTGGTTTGCGGTCCCGCGACTCCGGGCCGTTCCGGGAAGTCTACCAGACCGGTTTCCGCTTTTCCACGAAGGCGGCCAGGCCTTCTTGCGCCTCGGGCAACTCGGCGACGGCGGCCAGGGCGTCGGCGACGTCTTCGATGCTGCGGTGCAGGTCCAGCGCATTGGCGCGATGAAACGCGTTGCGTCCAAACCGCATCACACTGGGCGCCTTCGACGCCATCTGCCGGGCCAAAGCACGGGCTTCGTCCAGGACTGCTGCCGCCGGTACGACGCGGTTGATCAGGCCCAGGGCTTCGGCATGGGCCGCGGAGAAGGGTTGGCCGCCGAACAGCAGCTCGAACGCGCGGTGGCGGCCGATGATTTTCGGGAGCAGCACGAAATGGATGGCGGGGATGATGCCGACGTCGATTTCCGGATAACCGAAGGTCGCGTTTTCCCCGGCCACGATCATGTCGCACGACACCGCCAACGTCATGCCACCGGCCCGCGCGGCGCCGGCCACTGCGGCGATCGAGGGCTTGCCCAGACGGTATTGAACGTCGGAATATTCGACGTAGAGCCGTTCCAGGAACTGGCGCATCTCGCGCCCTGGTCTGCCTTTTACGATATCCAGATCGAGTCCGGCGCAGAAGACTTTTGGGTTGGCGCTGCTTAGCAGCACCGCGCGGACCGAGTCGTCGGCGCCGGCGCGGCGGAAGGCGGCGATCGTCGCTTCGATCAAAGGCAGACTCAGGGCGTTGACCGGCGGGCGATCGATAACGATCTCGGCGACCTGGTCGCGAACTTCGTAGTGGATTTCGGGCATGCGGGCTCTCCATCGGAGCGGGTTCAGGATCGAGTGGCGAGTCTTTAATGCCTGATTGGGGGTGTGGCCACTTTTGCAGGTGAGGGGTGTTCGAGGCATCCGGGGCCACGCCATGGGACCGATCGGCAATGGTGTCGGAATTTCTTACACCCGGCCGTCGCGGCGTTCAGGTCGCGCGCGGGCCGTTGCGTTCGGCCGACGATGGGATGGTATGCCATGTCATCGATGTTAGAAATTATTGGCCGTGCGCAAATATTTCTTAAAATTACTTTAGAAACTGGCGTTGTAGCGAGTCGATTGGAGA
>JAYWAX010000594.1:0-9093 GCA_043782125.1 Acetobacteraceae bacterium
ATGGCACGCCCCCGAGCGGGCCATCGGGGGCGGTATGCCATTGCGGGAGTGGTCACGGGCGTCAGCGGCAAGCGCCCTTTGTCCGATCGCCGTGCCGCACCCGGTGGCCCGATCGAGTCGGGCCATGACGAGGAGAGGCCGTGCCAGGCGTCCATCTTTCGGGCTCCTGGTATAAATCTTCATTGACGGAAAATCCGCCGCCCAGGATTGCCGGACGCGGCGCAAAACCTCCGTTTGCGCCGCGCGCGGTGCTCAGGCCCGCACGTCTTCCTTCAACGCCGCCTCGTAAACCCGGATCACCGAGCTCGAATCGTCGCCGCCCATCCCCATGCCGCGCGCCATGCGCATCAGGTTCATCACCTGCGGCGCGATCAGGCCGGGTACGCCCAGATCGTCGGCCATTTCCAACGCCAGCCGCAAATCCTTGTGCGCGAGATCCAGCGCGAATGTCGGCTCGAACGCGCCTTTGAACGCCCTGCTCGACATGTTGGCATAAGCCGAGGACATCCCGCTCGCGTTACGAATGACCGAGTCGAGCTTGTGCAGATCGATCCCCGCGCGCTTGCCCATCATCAGCCCCTCGGCCGCCGCTGCGGCGTTGCAGAACGCGAGCATATTATTAATCAGTTTCGCAGTCGAACCCATGCCGATACCGCCGACATGCACGACCTCGCCGCTAAAGGATTTCAGCAGCGGCAGTTGTTGTTCGAATGTGGTGTCATCGCCGCCAACCATGATGACAATGGTGCCGTCGGCCGCGCGCGAGGTGCCGCCGGACACCGGTGCTTCCAGCATCTGGATGCCCTTGGCGCGCATGCCCTCCGCCACCCGCTTCGCCGTCGCCGGCGAATTCGTGGACAGGTCGATGAAAACAGTCCCCGGCTTCGCGTTCGCGGCGATGCCATCGGCGCCCAAAGTCACCTCCTCGACAATGCGCGGCAGCGGCAACGATGCGATGACGACATCGCAAACCTTCGCCAGTTCGGCCACCGACGCGGCGGACGACGCGCCAAGATCGGTGCAGGCCTTCACCGCCGCGGGGTTGGGGTCGAACACCACGACCTCGTGATTCGTGTTGCGAACGATGTTCCGGCACATGGGCCCACCCATGTTGCCAACGCCGATGAACCCGACCTTCATGCTCTCGTCTCCTCGCCACGCGCCAGACTGCCCGCCGCGTGACCCCAACATGCCCGAATGGCGGACCGGTGTCAGGGGTTCGCCGGGAGGGGGCCAGGAAAGCGGTGGCGCGGTGGACGCGCCGATCGGCCGCCCCACCGCCCCCCGCCGATCCCCGGCGATGGCCTCCACGCCCCCTCCCCGCGCCCGTTCGGCCCCGATCCCGGTCCCCCGGCGGCGCCCGCGGACCGCGGCTCCCAACCCGGGGCGAGCCAAAGCCGCGCGGGGAATGCCGCGACCTCGACCGTGTCGCTCTCGCGCGCTTCTTCGGACTGGCGTTGCCCGGCTTGTGCCGTGTCCGGCGGGCAGTACAGCACCGCCCCCGCCCGCCCCCCGGCTTCACCATCCATGGCGGAACGGCGCGGCGCGTGGCATTCTGGCCGTGTCATGAGTTTTCGATCCTTGTACCGGCACGGGTTTGCGCGCGTTGCCGCGTGTACCACGCGCACCGCTTTGGCCGATCCGGCCGCCAATGCCGCCACGATTCTGGAAATGGCCCGCTCGTGCCACGGCCAGGGCGTGGTTCTGGCCGTGTTTCCGGAACTCGGTTTGTCCGGCTATTCCATCGGCGACCTGGTGCAGCAAACCGCGCTGCTCGACGCGGTGGAAGGCGCGGTGGAAACGCTGGTGTCCGCATCCGCCACGTTGCTGCCGCTGCTGCTTGTGGGCGCGCCGCTGCGCCACCACGGCGCGCTATATAATTGCGCGCTGGCGATCCACCGCGGCCGCCTTCTGGGCGTGGTGCCGAAAATCCATCTGCCCAATTACCGCGAATTCTACGAACCCCGCCATTTCGTCAGCGGCGACGGCCAGACCGGCGGAACGATCGCCGTCGCCGGCCGCGAGGTCCCCTTCGGCACCGATTTGCTGTTCGCGGCCACGGATCGCCGCGATTTCGTCGTCCACGCCGAAATTTGCGAGGATGTCTGGGTCCCCAACCCGCCATCCGGCGAGGCCGCCGTCGCGGGCGCCACGATCCTGACGAACCTCTCCGCCAGCAACATCACGATCGGCAAGGCGGAGCTTCGCAAGCTGCTGTGCCAGTCGCAATCGGCGCGCTGTCTGGCGGCGTATCTTTATGCCGCCGCGGGCGCGGGCGAATCGACGACCGATCTGGCCTGGGACGGCCAGGCGTCGATATTCGAAAATGGCGCGATCCTGGCGGAAACCGAGCGCTTTCCATCCGGCAGCCAGGCGGCAATCGCCGATATCGATCTGGACCTGCTGCGTCAGGAACGCCTGCAAATGGGCTCGTTCGATACCAACCGCCGCCGGATATCGCGCCTTTGGCGAAGGATCGGCTTCCGGATCGATCCGCCCATGGACGATATCGGATTGCGCCGCCAAATCGAACGCTTCCCCTTCGTGCCCGCCGACCCGGCACGGCTGGATCGGGATTGTTACGAGGCGTATAATATCCAGGTCTCCGGCCTCGCGCAGCGGCTGCGCGCCACCGGCCTGAAGCGGGTTGTGATCGGCGTGTCCGGCGGTTTGGACTCAACCCAGGCGCTGATTGTCTGCGCGCAGGCGTTCGATTTACTGGACCTGCCGCGGTCCGGAATTTTCGCTTACACAATGCCCGGTTTCGCGACCTCGGACCACACCAAATCCAACGCCCTGAAGCTGATGGAGTCCATGGGCGTTACCTTCTCCGAACTGGATATCCGCCCGGTGGCGATCCAGATGTTGAAAGATATCGGCCATCCGTTCGCCGGCGGCAAACCGCAATACGATATCACGTTCGAAAATGTGCAGGCGGGATTGCGGACGGATTTTCTGTTCCGCCTGGCGAACCACAACAACGGGATCGTGATCGGAACGGGAGACTTATCGGAACTCGCGTTGGGCTGGTGTACCTATGGCGTCGGCGATCAAATGGCGCATTACAACGTCAACGCCGGGGTGCCGAAAACCCTGATCCAGCATTTGATCCGCTGGACCATCGGCACCGGAAAATTCCCCGCGCCGGTGCTGGAAACCCTGGATGCGATCCTGGCCACCGAAATCTCCCCCGAATTGATCCCGGCGGGGGAAGGCGAGTCCCCGCAGAGCACCGAAGCCAAAATCGGTCCGTATGCGTTACAGGATTTTACCCTGTTTTATACCTTGCGTTACGGCTTCCTGCCCTCGAAAATCGCCTTCATGGCACTGAACACCTGGGAAGACCCCGAACGAGGCTCCTGGCCGCCGCATTTCCGCGCAGATCGCCGCATCGGCTACGGCCTGCCCGCGATCCGTCATTGGATGATCGAATTCATGCAACGCTATTTCGCCTTCGCGCAATTCAAACGCAGCGCGATGCCGAACGGGCCCAAAGTCTCGGCGGGCGGGTCGCTGTCGCCCAGAGGCGATTGGCGCGCGCCATCCGACGGCAATGCGGCGGTCTGGCTGGCAGATCTGGAGAAGAACGTGCCGAAAGCGTGAGTTTCGTGCTTCCGGCAGCCGCGCCGCCGCCTCAGGACCGCGCCACGAAGCAATCCTGCCCGCCCGCGCGCATCCGGGCACACAGCGATTGCGCGTCCTCCACCGACTGAAACCCGTCCGTGCGCAGGCGCCAGAACACCGTCCCGTTCAGTTGGAAACGAATGACCAACGGTGCGCGCTGCCCCAGCATGTCCGGGAAACGCTGCACCAGATCCAGCCAGAACGCCTGCGCCGCCTCCTGCGACGGTGCGGCGGCGAACTGAACCGCCATGCCGCCGGCCGGGCGTTCAACCGCCCGCGCCGCAACAACAGGCGCAGGCACGGCAACAGCCGCTGGCGCAACCGGGACAGCCACCGGCGCCGCAAACGCCGCCGCCGGCACGTCAACCGCCCGCAACGGCGCCGACAAGGCCCGTTGGTTCGCCGCCGCGGCCGCCACCGGATCCACCGGCTGCGCCACCTGCATTCCGGTCTCCGCCGAACCCCGCTCTTGCGCCTCCGCCGGCCGAGGCCGCACCACCTCCGGCGGTGGACCAGATGGCGGCGCGGCCATCGCCCGGGCCGGTATTGGCTGCACGACATCGGCCGGAACCGGATCGCCGCGACTGAGGCTGGCCTGAGTCGTCGCACGGTTCAACTCGCGACGATCCGGCGCCAGGCCGCGGGCGGTGTGCGTGCCCGTGACACTGTCCAGAACCTGGCGAACCTCTTCCGGCGGCAGATTTTCCGCCAGCACCCGCTCCGCCTCCGCCCGCTGTCCCGCCATGGCCAGAACCACCGCGTAATCGTGCTTCACCTTCACCGAGGCCCCAGGTTGGGTCGCGGCCGGCTTCAACAATTGGATCGCCTCCGCCCCGCGCCCGCTCATCGCCAGCGACAGCGCCATGTTGACCTGCGCCGAGGTCAGCGCGGGATCGATCGCCAGCGCCTGGCGATACACCGCCTGCGCCTCCGGATGACGCCCTTGCAGGTCCCGCGCGATGCCGAGATTGTTCAGCGCCGTCAGATCTTTGGGATCGCGCGTCAGGACGCGTTGAAACAACGCCTCGGCCGCCGCCGGGTCCTTCGTCAACTTGATCCGGCCAAGCCCGATCGTGGCGCGGGTCGAGACAGGGTTTTTCGCCAGCAACGCCTCGTAAATCGCGGCAGCCTCGTCCAGCGACCCCAGCAGCGTCAACGCGTCGGCCTTGATTTCCAGCGCCGCCAGGTTGTCAGGCGTCTCGCGCAGCACGTTGTCGCTGACCTGCAACGCGATCTGGCCAGAGCCGCTGCGCAGCGCCGCTTCGGCGACATTCAGGCCGGGACGGACGATGCCGGGATCCTGGAAGGCGAACTGGGCGCAGCCGCCGGCCGCCAGCAAAAGGGACAGCGCAGCCGCGCGGACGGGCGAATATCGGGTCAAGGATTGGCTTCCACCGTGGACTGACAGGGCTCAGGGGACGCCCGTTCCGGGGACGCCGCAAGGGCCGGACGCCATGAAACCACGCCCGGTCCGATTCCATGAAGCACTTCGTCGCACGGCGCGGAAGATAAACCCGCCCCACCTCCAGATCGCCGCCTCCAGATCGCCCCATGGCCAGATCACCCCATGGCCAGATCACCCCATGGAATGCATTACCTGGACGATCGCCGGCCCGCCAGCGATCAGAAACACGCAGGGCAGAATGAACAGAATCAGCGGCAAGGTCAGCATGGTCGGCAAACGCGCCGCGGATTCCTCGAACGCCGTCAACGCCTCCTGCCGCATTTCCGCCGACAGCGTGCGCAGCGCGTCCGTCAGCGGGGTGCCATACTGGATCGTCTGAATCAGAGTCATGGCCAGGCGGCGGAACGCTTCCAATCCGCTGCGATGACCCAGATTGTGCAGCGCGACGCGCGTGTCGGACATCAACTGCAATTCATTGGCGGTGATAGAGAACTCGACAGCCAGGTCGCGGTACGACGCCCGCATCTCATCCGCCACCCGGATCACCGCCGGTCCCAGCCCCAATCCCGCCTGGGCACAAATCACCATCATGTCCAACGCGTCCGGCAAACCTTTTTCCAGCCGCGCCATATACCGCTTGCGCATCCGCTTCACGATCATGTCCGGCAGCACGAGTCCCATCACCCCGGCCGCCGCGGGAATGAACGTCAGGGCGAGGTCGGGCAGAGTGGTGCGCCGGATCGACAGCCATGCCAGCAGCGGCAGCACCGCCATCGCCAGCATCTTGGCGCCGAAGAACACGCCGGCCGCGTGCTCCCCGCGCACCCCGGCGCCGCGCAGCATCGCTTCCAACTGGCCCCGGGTCGCGGCGGGCACCAAACCGCAGGTCAGGATCGCCTGACCCGCGCCGGAAATCGCCAGAGACAGCGACTCCCGCAGCGGCACCGGCCCGGTCGCGACGGCGACGGCCCGTTCTTCGCCATGAATCCGCCGGATGCGCTCGCCATACCGTTCCCGCCCGCGCATGTCGCGCAGCAGCATCAACGCCGCCGTACACATCGCCGCCAGGAACAAAAGCCCCCCGGTCAGCAGCCCAAAGCGCGTGGCGCCATCCATCAGGGCAGCACCGATTTGATGATGGCGCGAATCGCGAGGATGCCCAACAGCAACGAGAACACCGCCACGCTGAAGAAGACCTTGCCGGTGGGATCGGTGAACAGCAGCATCATGTAATTCGGATTGAGGACATACAGCATCCCGCCCGTCAGCACAGGCAGAAACGACAGGATCGCCGAACTCATCCTTGCCTCTGCCGTCATCGCGTGCCCCCTTGCCTTCAGCGCCGCGCGTTTGCGGATCACATCGGCCAGGTTTTCCAGCGTCTCGCTCAACGTGCCGCCGGTTTGGCTTTGCAGCGCCAGCGCGGTCGCGAAAAACCGGTATTCGGGCAGCCCGGTCCGCACCGCGAGATCCGTCACCGCTTCCGCCAATGGCGTGCCGACCGAGATCTTATCGACCAGGCGGTTGAACTCGCCTGCGGTTGGGGACGGCGCAGCGAGCGAGACGTTACGGACCGCGTCGATCACGGGCACGCCGACGCGGATGGACCGCACGATCATCGCCAGCGCGTCGGGAAATTGCCACAGCAGCAGACCGCGGCGCTTGTTCTCCACGCGATTGAAATACATCCGGCTGATCGTGACCCAGCCGCCCGGCAGGACCACCCAGGACAATGTGCCCAGCATGTCGCTGGCGGCCCAACGCGCGACGAGTGCCAGCACGAAGGTGCAGCCAAGAATAATATACCAATGGGTCGGATACAGCGCCGCGCGTTCCGGTTTGAAGCCGAAGATCGCCGCCAGAACGGCGCTCACGCTGCGCGATGCGCGTTCCTCGTTCGCCGTGAAGGCGCTGAGTTCCAACTGCGTCGCGCGGATATGCGGCGAAAGGATCGCGTCCAGCCGCCGCATGCGTTTTTCGTTCTCCGCCTGCGCCCGCGACACCATGACCCCGCTCAGTCCGAGGCCGATCAGAGAGAGGCAGGCGCCGGCGATAAGGAAATATTGGAGGGGCCCGTCATTCATTGATTGGCGGCCTCTGCCTCTTCCAACGCCGCGCGCCAGGCGCGGTCGAGCCCGAAATAGGACAGGCGTTTCAGGAAGGACGGCGGGACCCGGCTGACATGGTATTTTCCGAACAGGCGCCCGTCCTGGCCTTCGCCCAATACTTCGAACTGGAAGATGTCGTTCAGCGTGATGACCTCGCCTTCCATGCCGCAGACCTCGGTCACCTGGATGACGCGGCGGCCGCCGTCGCGCTGGCGTTCGACCTGCACGATCAGGTCGATGGCGCCGACAATCTGAGTGCGGATCGCGGCGGAGGGCAGGCCCATATGGCCCATCTGCACCATATTCTCGATCCGGGTCAGCGCGTCGCGGGTGGTGTTGGCGTGGATGGTGGACATCGATCCGTCGTGGCCGGTGTTCATGGCCTGCAACATGTCGAAGGCCTCGCCGCCGCGGACCTCGCCGATGATGATGCGGTCGGGCCGCATACGCAGGGCGTTGCGGACCAGGTCGCGCTGACTGATTTCGCCGCGGCCTTCCAGGCTGGACGGGCGGGTTTCCAGGCGGACGACATGGGGCTGCTGGAACTGCAACTCGGCGGCGTCTTCGACCGTGATGACGCGTTCGCCGTGGTCGATCATCCGCGACATGGCGTTCATCATGGTGGTCTTGCCCGATCCCGTGCCGCCGGACACGACGACGTTCAGCCGCGCCTGGCTGGCGATTTCCAGCACCCGCGCCACCGGCAGGCTCAGCGCCTTCCAGCGCACCAACTGGCCGAAATCGACCGGCTTCTTGCTGAATTTCCGGATCGACAGGTAAGGCCCTTCCAACGCCAGCGGCGGGAAGACGATGTTGACGCGGGAACCATCCTTCAACCGCGCGTCCACCATCGGGCTCGACTCATCGATCCGCCGCCCCACCGCCGCGGCGATGCGCTGGCAAACATTGATCAGATGTGCGGTGTCGCGGAAATGGATGTTCGCCAGCGTCACCTTGCCGCCTTTTTCGATGAAGGTGCGGTGCGGTCCGTTGACCATGATATCGGCGATCGAATCGTCTTCCAGCAACTGCTCCAGCGGACCCAGTCCGGTGATGTCGTGGACCAGCTCGTTCGCCAGAACATGCTGTTCGCGGGCGTTAAGGGAATACCGCCGCTCCGTCGCCAGTTCCGACACCAGCCGTTCGATGTCCACGATCAGCCGCTCTGCCGGCATGGTCGCGACGATGTTGGGGTCCAGGCGCGACAGGCAGGCGTTGCGCAGTTCGGCGACGATGTCTTCGGTGATCGGCGAGCCCGCCGCGATCAGGTCCCGCAGGCTTTCCACTTGCGGTTCCGCTGCCTGCACGGCGTCCGTGCCCGGTGCGGCCCGGCGCCCGAAGGTGGGGATCGAGACGGAGATCATGCGCGGCGCCGGAACAACGAAAACAGGCTCCGTTTCGCCCGCGCGGCGATCGGCGCCGCCCCGTCCGCCCCTGAATCCAGCAGGCGGACAGAGGCCACCTGGCGCACGATGTCGATCACCCCCGCGCGGAACGCGGCGCTGGTCAGGATCGCGGGCTCGCCGAGAGTGGCGGCGTTGCCGACCTGGCGGGGCAGATCGGGGATCGCAACGTCTACTTTCATCTTCAACGCTTCCTCGACCTGTTTGCGGCTCAGTCCGCCTGGCACCCCCGCGCGGTTCAACACGACGACCGCGCGTTGATCCTGTCCGGGTCCTTTCGGCAGGCTTAACAGCCGCACGGTGTCGCGGATGGCGGCCAGAGACGGGTCCATGACCAGGATGCGCTGATCCACCTGATCCAACAGGTCGCGATACAGCGTCACCGGGCCAAAGGGGACGTCGGCGACGATGAAGTTATAACGACTGCGCAACGCGGTCAGCAGCGCCTTCGCCGCGCCCGGCGCGAGGTTGGTCTGCGTCGCGATTTTTTCCTCTGCCGCCAGCACATGCAGCCGGTCGGCGGCGGGTTGCGCGGCGCGTTCCGCCAGCAGGC
>JAYWAX010000595.1:0-3287 GCA_043782125.1 Acetobacteraceae bacterium
GTGTCGGGCTGGCTTGGCCTCGCGATGCGGAATGGTCAGGCCGATGTTGGGGTGATCGATGCCTGGCTGGCCTCGCTACGGCTGCCGCGGTTGAGCAAGGGCGGCACCACCGAGCTGCGCTGTTTGGCGCTGCGCGCCGATGCCACCAAGGGGATCGCCGCGTTGCGCGCGATGACGCTGAACACGGCTTCGGTGCAGGTTGACGGCGAGGGCGACATCGATCTGGGGCGGGAGACGCTGTCGCTGCGGTTGCGCCCGCGCGCGGCGATCGGCGGCACGGGCCTGGCGGTGCCCTTTCGCGTGACTGGCCCATGGCACGCGCCGGGGGTTAAAATGGATATTTCTCCGTCCACCGGCGCGGGTCTTTTGTCCGGCCTGATTTTGGGCGGTAAAGACGTCGTGGCGGGTCCGGATCGCTGCCCGGAGGCGCTGGCGCAGGCGGGCGCCACGGGTCAGGCCGGGCTATCGTTCCCGCCGCGTCCGCCACCGCCGTCACCGGCCGTGCCGGTCGATATCGTCCATTGGCTGATGTCCATTCGTGAGGGGAAATCGTGAAGCGCTTCTGGGACACCGTGACTCTGGGACCGGATGAGGGCGAGTTCCGCATCCTGCTGGACGGAAAGCCGATCAAGCTGCCGAATGGCGGCGTGCTGCGTGTCGGCCCTCCCGCGTTGGCCGAGGCGATCGCCGGGGAATGGCGCGCGGCGGGTGGCGCCAAAGGCGGCGACATGAGTTTCGCCGACACGCCGCTGACGCGCATCGCCGGCACCGCGCGGGAACGCATCGCGCTGGATCCCATCACGACCGCGGACGCCATCGCGCGTTACGGCGAGAACGATCTGCTGTGCTATCGCGTCGACGCGCCGCGCGAACTGGTGGACTTGCAGCACGCGCGTTGGCAGCCGTGGCTGGATTGGGTGGCCAAGGCGCATGGCGCCGATTTGCGTTTGGCGGTCGGCATTACCGCGATCCGGCAGCATCGCGACAGTATCGCGGCGTTGCGGCGGGCGGTGCTGGCGTATGACGCTTACGGGCTGGCGGGTCTTGGGATCGCCGTGCCCGCTTTGGGCAGCCTGGTATTGGGGCTGGCTTTGGCCGAGGGGAAAATCGACGCCGCGTTGGCGCATGAACTCGGTGCGATGGACGAATTATTTCAGATGCGCCAATGGGGTGAGGATGAGGACGCGACGATCCGGCGCCGTAACGTCGCGACGGATATCGCGATCGCCGCGCGGTTCATGGCGCTGGCGCAAGGACGGGATTGAGCGGGGGTTTTATCGCGCCACACCGATCAGCGACGCCAGCGTGTCCGGGTCCGCCAGCAAATCGGCGGAGGCCGCGTCGTGCACGATCCGTCCGCGATCCAGAATGATCGCGCGGTCGGAGAAACCAAGGACCTGATGCGCCTGTTGCTCGGTCAGGATCATGGTGATGTTCGTTTCGGCGCGTAATTGACGCAACGCGTCGAACACGCGCGCGGCGACGACCGGGGCCAGACCCTCCAACGGTTCGTCCAGCAGCAGCAGCGACGGATTGCCCATCAAAGCGCGGCCGATCGCGAGCATCTGTTGCTCGCCGCCGGATAATTCATGACCCATGCCGCGGCGGCGTTCGGCGAGGTTGGGAAACAGCGCGTAGAGTTTTTCCACCGTCCAGCCGGGCGTGCCATGGGCCGCGACGGTCAGGTTTTCCTCGACGGTCAGGGACGAAAAAATCTCGCGTTCTTGTGGCACGAAGCCGCAGCCCAGACGCGCGCGCTGGTGTGGTTTCAGATCGGTGATGGAACGGCCGGCGAAGCGGATCGTCCCGCCGTGATGCGTCGTGTGGCCCAAAAGACTGGTCAGCAGCGTGGTTTTTCCGACACCGTTGCGGCCGAGAATGGCGAGGGTGGAGCCGGCGGGGACGTTGAAGGAAATGCCTTCCAGCACGATCGTGGCACCGTAGCCGGCGGTCAGGTTCTCGACGGTCAGAAGGTCAGACATGCGCGGCGGTCCCCAGATAGACCTCGCGCACGCGGGGATCGGCGGCGATCTCGTCCGGGGTGCCCTCGACGAGGATCGCGCCGCGCACCAGCACGGTGATGCGGGAGGCGAAGCGGAACACGAGGTTCATGTCATGTTCGATCATCAGCACCGCCATCGTGTCCGGGAGGCGTGCGATCGTGTCGAGGATGATCCCGCTTTCCCCGCCGGGTACACCGGCCGCCGGTTCGTCCAGCAGCAGCACCGACGGCTCGCCCGCCAGCGCGATCGCCAGTTCCACCAAACGTTGTTTTCCGTAGGGCAGCGCTCGGACTTCCGTCATCGCGTCGTTGGCGAGGCCGAGTCCGGTCAGCAGATGATGGGCTTCCTCGATCAGGGTGCGCCGCGCGGTCAGTAAGCCGCGATGTTCGGCGACCGCGAGGCGAGTGTTTTCCAGCATGGTCAGCGCCGGAAATAAATTGTTGATCTGAAACGTTCGCGCGAGGCCGAGATGGTGCCGTCGCGCCTGACTGAGCCGGGTGATATCGCGGCCATGCAGCGTCACGTGCCCGCCCGAGGCGCGGAGTTGACCGGTCAGCAGATTGACGAAGGTGGTCTTTCCCGCGCCGTTGGGTCCGATCAGCGCGTGGCGGGCGCCGGGTTCCAGGCGGAAATCGATGTGCTCCGCGACCGACAGCGCGCCGAACGTCTTCGACAGGCCGATGGTTTCCAGGGCGGCGGTCATTGGCCGCGGATCCTGTCGATCAGGCCGAGGATGCCGCCGCGGGCGAACAGCACGGTCAGGACCAGGATCAGGCCGATCCAGAAATTCCAGAACAGCGGGTCGTTTTTCGACAACTGATCCTGCGCGATCATGAACACCGCCGCGCCGATGAAGGCGCCGTAAATCCGGCCGACGCCGCCGAACACCAGGATGATCACGATTTCGCCGGAGCGTTCGAAACTCAGCACGCTCTGGCCGACGAATTGCGTGGTCTGGGTCAGCAGCCCGCCCGCGAGGCCGGCGATGGCGGCGCCGATCGTGTAGGCGATCAGCAGGCGGGTTTCGACGGGCGCGCCGATCGCGCGCATGCGGCCGATGTTTTCCCGAATGCCGACCAGCGATTGGCCGAACGGCGAGGCCAGCAGCACGCGCAGGAACAGCCACGCGCAGAACAATACGATCAGGCAATAAAAATATCCGGCGCGGCCGAACATGTCGAAGCGGAACAATCCCAATATCGGAGAGATTTCGATGCCCTGGAGGCCGTCATTGCCGCCGGTCAGGGTGCTGGCTTTATTCGCGGCCTCGGCCAGCAGGGTCGC
>JAYWAX010000596.1:0-3273 GCA_043782125.1 Acetobacteraceae bacterium
GCGAGGAAAAGCGTGGAATCACGGGGGAGCAAAGCCGCTGGCGCACACAGCAAAGCCACCAGTGCGCGGCGTGGCAATTCCCGCCAGACCGCCCCTCGATAATGCAGCAGCCGCCGGGTCAAAACGGTGGAGGCCCCTTGCCAGTAAAGCCGCGCCAACAGCCAGTCCGGGTTCAGACGCCGCGCCTGGATTTGGTGATGCACGACGATCCGGGAATCATAGCGCGCGGATAGGCCCAGGTCCTGAAGGCGCCAGGCGAGCTGGACTTCCTCGTCGGACAACAGCGCGGCGCCGATGCGGCCGATGCCGGACCCGAAACCGCCGACACATAACAGCGTCGGCACGTGGACGGCCATGTTCGCGGCATAAGGTTCCATCCCCGGCGGCAATTCGCCGGTTCGATACTCGCCCGCGCCATCGTGTTCAATGATCGACAGCACGCCGCGCAGCCGCTTCGGCCACCAGGCGGGGAGGGGCGCTTCCCATTTCGGCAGGATGCGCCCGCCAAGCACGACCGGCGGATTGTTGTGGGACAGTGCTTCCTGGATCGACTCAACCCAGTTCGCCGCCGGGATGGCGTCGTCGTCGATATAGGCGATGTAGCCGGTGCCCGCCGCTTCGGCGCCCGCGTTGCGCGCGGCGCTGACACCGGGTTCGTCCACCCGGACCAGACGGGCGCCCGGGTATGCCGCGACCAGGGCGGCGATGACGGACCGCGCGGGTTCGGGCGACCCGCTGTCCACCACCGTCAACGCGAACGCGTACTGGGCGACGCTCTGCCGGCGCAGCCCGTCGAGGCAATCGCGCACGTAACGCGGCCGGTCATGGGTGCAGACGCAGACGGTCAGGTTCATGCCCGAGGCATAGCGCCTCGCGGTTGAGGAACCGTTAAGCCCGGGGCGGCGATTCGATTACCTCTGGCGCGGAATCAGGCCCCGTGGATCGGATCCCGGGGCGTTGGCCCCGTGGATTGCAGCGGGCGGCCGATCCCGTGGTATTCGAAGCCCGCCTCCCGCATCGCCACGGGGTCCCAGGCGTTGCGCAGATCGACCAGGACTTTGCCCTTCATCGCAGTGCGAAGCCGGGTGGGCGACAGCGCGCGGAACTCGTTCCACTCGGTAATCAGCACCACGGCGTCGGCCCCCGCCACCGCGTCCATCGCGTCGCGGCACCAGCCAACGGAGTCGGGCAGCATGGGCTTCGCCTGCTCCATCCCTTCGGGGTCGAAGGCGCGAATCGTCGCGCCGTCGCCCGCGAGACGCGAGACGATCGGCAGCGACGGCGAATCGCGCATGTCGTCGGTTTCCGGCTTAAAGGTCAGGCCGAGAATCGCGATCGTCTTGCCGCGCACGGACCCGCCGCAGGCGTTGATGACCCGCATCGCCATGCTGGATTTACGGGCGTCGTTGACCAGAACCGTCGCCTCCACCAGGCGCGAGGGCGCGCCATGGTCCTGCGCGGTCCGCACCAGCGCCAGCGTGTCCTTGGGGAAGCACGACCCCCCATAACCTGGGCCGGGATGCAGGAACTTCCGCCCGATCCGGCCATCCAGCCCAATGCCCCGCGCGACGTCGTGGACATCGGCGCCGACTTTCTCGCACAGATCGGCCATTTCGTTGATGAACGTGACTTTCATCGCCAGGAACGCGTTGCCCGCGTATTTGGTCAGCTCCGCCGTCTCGATGCCGGTATGCAGGATTGGCGTTTCGATCAGGTTGAGGGGCCGGTAGAGTCGGCCCAGTACTTCGCGCGCGCGGGCCGTTTCGGACCCGATCACAACGCGGTCGGGCCGCATGAAATCGGCGATGGCATTGCCCTCGCGTAGGAATTCCGGGTTCGACGCGACGTCGATTTCCAGATCGGGGCGGACGGCCGCGACGATTTCCTTGATCCGGCGCCCCGTGCCGACGGGGACGGTCGATTTGGTCACGATCACGGTGGGGCCCTTGAGGGCGCGCGCCACCTGCTCCACTGCCGCATAGACATAAGTGAGGTCGGCATGCCCGTCGCCGCGCCGCGTGGGCGTGCCGACCGCGATGAAGATGGCTTCCGCGTCCTGAATTCCCGCGGCGAGGTCCCCGGTGAAGGCCAGACGGCCCGCGGCGACATTTTCTCGCACCAATTTTTCCAGGCCTGGCTCGAAGATCGGCATACGGCCGTCCTTCAACTGCGCCAGCTTGCCCGCGTCGGCTTCCACCACGGTGACCTCGGTGCCGAATTCCGCGAAACAGGCGCCAGAGACGAGGCCGACATAGCCTCCACCGATCAACGTGATGCGCATGGACGGAATTCCTTTTCGCGGGTGCGGCGGAGGTAAAGCACAGGTGGGGCGCCGGATTCCAGACATTGCTTTTGCCCTGCCTGAGGACTGGTCAGGACAGCGCAACCGGAAGACGGTTTCCCATTTGCTGTGTCTGGCGTGCGCCGGGTTGCGCGTGCGTTACGCGGCCAGCGTCTCCGCGATCGCACCCAGACCCGGAACCCGGTCGGCGGGCCCCATCGCGGCCAGCGTCGGCTTGCCGCGGAAATGCCTGACGGCTGCGCGCTGCACATCGTCCGGTGTCACCGCGACGATCTTGCGGACGGTTTCCTCGGTCGACAGCACGCGGCCAAAGACCTGAAGCTGGCGAGCCAACTGCTCGCACCGGCTGCCCGTGCTTTCCAGCGACATCAGCACGCTCGCCTTCACCTGCGCTTTGGCGCGGGCGAGTTCGTCGGCGGTCACCGAGGTCTGCACTTTTCGCAGTTCTTCCAGCGTGACGGGCATCAGTTCCTCGGCCTCGCTTTCGCCGGTGCCCGCATAGATGCCGAACAAACCTCCATCCATATAAGGTTGGGCGAAGGAGTAGATCGAATACACCAGCCCGCGCTTTTCGCGGATTTCCTGGAACAGGCGGGAGGACATGCCGCCGCCCAGAAGCGTCGAAAGCAGCAGGGTCGGGTAATAGTCCGGGTCGGAATAACCGACCGAGGGAAAGCCCAGACAGATATGCACCTGATCGAGGTCGCGGGCCTCGCGGAACTCGCCCCCTTGATAAACGCCGGTTTCCATCGCGGGCGGGGTCTGGGCTGGAAGATCGGCGAAATGGCGCTTGACCAGATCGAGCACCTGATCGTGTTGTAAATTTCCGGCGGCGGCGACGACCAGGTTGGACGGGGCGTAATGGCGCTTCATGTAGTTGGTCAGGATCGCGCGGGGCATTTCGCGGATCGCGTCCTCGGTGCCCAGGATGGGGCGGCCGAGGGATTGGGTGGGGTAAGCGACTTCCTGGA
>JAYWAX010000597.1:0-3273 GCA_043782125.1 Acetobacteraceae bacterium
GGCCTGCCGATCGTGTCCGACGCCGAATTGCTTTACCTCGCCGTCCGCCTGGCCGGTTCGCGCGCGCGCTTCGTGGGCATCACCGGCACCAACGGCAAATCCACCACCACGGCGCTGCTGGCCCATGTCCTGGCCCAGGCCGGGCGTCCGGTGGCGGCGGGCGGCAATCTGGGACCGGCGTCGCTCGCGCTGCCTCTACTGCCGGACGACGGCATTTATGTGTTGGAAATGTCGTCTTACATGTTGGAGCGACTCGAAGAGATTCGCTTCGATGCGGCGGCGATGCTCAATCTCAGCGCCGACCATATCGACCGCCATGGCGACATGGCCGGCTACGCCATGGCGAAGCGGGCGATCTTCGGCCGTCAGACGGGCGAGGACCTCGCGGTCGCCGGTGTCGAGGACGCCGGGTCGCGCGCGATGGCGGCGTGGCTCGACGGGCGTCCGGCGAAGGTTGTCCGGGTTGCCGGTGTCGCGGCCGAGGCCGGGGCCGCCGGGGTGCGCTGCGAAAATGGTTTCCTTCGCGACGATATTGGCCCGATCCAGCGCATGGCGGACACGCTGGCGCTGCCGGGCGCGCATAACGCTCAGAATGCCGCTGCCTGTTTCGCGATCGCGTCTTTCCTGGGCTTGGATCGCGAAACGATCGCGGCCGGCATCGCTTCTTTTCCGGGCCTGCCGCACCGTCAGGAGAAAATCGTCACCGTCGATGGTGTCACCTTCATCAACGACAGCAAGGCCACCAACGCTGACTCGGCCGCGCGCGCGTTGATATGTCACGACAAACTGATCTGGATCGCGGGCGGCATGGGCAAGGAAGGCGGCATCGTTCCGTTGGCCGCCTGTTTCCCTCGCATCGTCCATGCGTTCCTGATTGGCCGCGACGCCCCCATTTTTGCCGAAACCCTGCGCGCGCACGGCGTTCCCTTCGACAGCGTGGAAACGCTCGACGCCGCGGTCCCCGCCGCCTTCGCCGCCGCCAGGCGCACCCATACCCCGGTCGTGCTGTTGTCGCCCGCGACCGCGAGCTGGGACCAGTTCAAAAGTTACGAGCATCGAGGACTCCGCTTCGGCGAACTGGCCCGCGCTCTGGACAGTTCCGCTCTGGCGACCGGCCCTTTGGCGACTCCCACTTTGGCGACTCCCACTTTGGCGACCCCCGCTCAGGCGACCCCCGCTTTGGCGACCCCCACTTTGGCGCCCCCCGCTTTGGCAAAAGGAGACGCGGCATGATCGCCTTCTCCCGCGCCGATAATACCCAAATCGCCCGCTGGTGGTTGACGGTGGACCGGTGGACCCTTGGGGCCATCTGCTTCCTGGTGGGATGCGGCTACATCATGGTCCTGGCCGCCAGCCCGTCGGTCGCCGAACGTATCCACGCGTCGCGGGAATTGTTCATTTTCAAGCAATTGGCCTTCCTCGCGATCGCCGTGGGCATCGTCGTGGGTGTTTCCATGATGCCGCCGCGCCTGGTCCGCCAACTGGCGCTTCTGGGCTGCGGCCTGGCTCTGCTGGCCACCGCCATGACACTGGTCTTCGGCGTCGAAACCAAGGGCGCGTCGCGTTGGATCGCCATCGCCGGCAACCGCATTCAACCCAGCGAGTTCCTGAAACCCTGCTTCGCCATGACCACCGCCTGGTTGCTGGCGCGCCAACGGATCAAGCCGGGTTTCCATGGCACACTGATCGCGCTGATCCTGTTCCTGGCGATCGTCGCGATCCTGAAGAAACAGCCGGACGTCGGCATGATGGCGGTTATCGGCGCGGTGTTCTTGATCCAGCTTTTCGTCAGCGGCATCAATGTTCTGTGGGTTGCTCTGGGGCTTGGTCTCGCCGGGGGGGGCGGCGCCCTGCTTTATACTTTGTTGCCGCATGTGCGCCGCCGCTTCGACCAGTTCATGTACGGTAAAGGCGGCAATTATCAGATCGATCGCGTGATGGAGGCCTTCGCCAACGGCGGCCTGTTCGGCAAAGGCGCGGGCGAGGGCACCGTCAAGGACACCATCCCCGACGTCCACGCCGACGTCGTCTTCGCCGTCGTGGGCGAGGAATTCGGCATGGTGGTTTGCCTGCTGCTGGTCGGTGTTTTCGCCTTCGTCGTCCTGCGCGGGCTGCTGCGCCTGATGCGGGAGCAAGACATGTTTGTCGTGCTGGCGGGCACCGGCCTGGTAGCCGGGTTCGGCTTACAGGCGATGATCAACCTGTTCTCCACGCTTGGCATGATGCCGACCAAGGGCATGACGCTCCCCTTCATCTCCTACGGCGGCTCCTCCGCGGTCGCCGTCGGTCTGGGCATGGGCATGCTGCTGTCTCTGACGCGGCCCAGAGCGCGGGATGACCGGGGGCGTGAACACCGCCTGTCCGATGGCTTCCCGCGCGAGGATACCCCATGAATCGGCCGCCATCCTTCCGCCCGCCATGCTCGTCGGTAAGAATTGAGGTGCCATGCTCGGCGCCCGTCATGGCTCCGCCTACCTTCTCGGTGGCCAGTATACCGGGCGGTGGCGGCCCCCCCCTCGTCATGGCCTGGGCTACCCTCGCGGTAGCCAGTATACTTGGCGGTGGCCGCTTCCCCCTCGTCATGGCCCGGGCTACCCTCGCGGGGGCCAGTATTGGGGGCGGTGGCCGTTCCCCTCTCGTCATGGCCCGGCTCGACCGGGCCATCGGAAGCGGCACCATGCTCGTCTCCGGGCTTCCGGCGCATCCCCGGGGCGGTGTCCGGCGAGCAACGTCACCCGGCCAGGTCGTCGAACAAGTCGTCCCAACGCGGATTGAAGCCCTCGATCAGGTCCAGCTTCCACGCCCGCGGCCAATGCTTCAGCCGCGTCTCGCGCCGGATCGCGACCGCGATCTCCTCGTGACGTTCCATGTAAACAAGACGAACGACCCCGTAGCGCGCGGTGAAGCCGGTCCCATGGCGCTGCCGATGCTCCCACGCCCGGCGCGAGATGTCGTTCGTGACACCGATATAAAGCGTGCCGAACGGCCGATTGGCCATGATGTAAACCCATCCACCCTTCATGCGTCGATTTTCGCTTGCGATGGGTTAAGGAAATGCGAACGCGCCGGTGAAATTTCGCGGCTCGGCTTAAGGCGAGGGCGGCACTTGCACGCCTCGTCGCGGCCCGGTTTTGCAGCGTCGCAACCCGGTGTTTCAACGTCATGCCCCGGCTCGGCCGCGGCACCTGCTCGTGCCATGCGGCCTGAGGCGCGATCGACGACCAGTCCTTCGCGATTGGAAACGCCTGTGCCGCGCCCGATGGTCCGGTCAAG
>JAYWAX010000598.1:0-3260 GCA_043782125.1 Acetobacteraceae bacterium
GGTCGCGACACGAGACGGCGAAATTCCGGCCGATATGGCGGTCATCGCCGCCGGTGCTTATTCGAAACAACTCGCCGCCGCCGCCGGGGATCGCGTGCCACTGGAAACCGAACGCGGCTATCACGTTGTTATCGAAAATCCTGGCGTGGAACCGCGCTATCCCGTGATGCCGGGCGACGGAAAGATGGCCTTCGCCATGACTCCCGCGGGCCTGCGGATCGGCGGCCAGGTGGAACTGGCGGGACTGGAGGCCGCGCCGAACTGGAAGCGGGCCGAGGTGTTGTTGAAATTCGCGCGCGAGGTTTATCCTGGGGTCCCCGCCGATCTTCCGCCAGAGCGGTTGAAATTCTGGATGGGGCATCGCCCGTCCATGCCGGATGGATTGCCGTGTCTGGGACCGGCGTCCGGCTGCGCGGATATTCTGCATGCGTTCGGCCATGGGCATGTGGGTCTGACGGCGGGCGCGATCACAGGTAAAATCGTGGCGGCGCTGGTATCGGGACGGCCGCCGCCGTTCGACTTATCTCCCTGTTCTCCGAGGCGTTTCGCATGACCGATCTGACCGGACGTATCGCGCTGGTAACCGGCGCCTCGCGTGGCATTGGCAAGGCGGTGGCGATCGCACTGGCCGCAGCGGGCGCCGATGTGGCGGTGAATTACCGCGAACGCGCGTCGGAAGCGATCGATGTCGTCGAAACGATCCATCGCATCGGCCGCCGCGCGATCGCAGTGCCCGCCGATGTGTCCAACGGCGAGGCCGTCAACGACATGTTCCGGGCCGTGGAGCATGGTCTGGGGATCGCCGACATTCTCGTGAACAACGCGGGCATCGCGATTTTCCACAATATCGACGACCTGACCGAAGAAGACTTCGACCGTACCATCGCCGTCAACCTGAAATCCGCCTTTTTGTGCATCCGCGCCGCCTTGCCGCGTATGCGTGCGCAAAAATGGGGCCGGATCGTGAATATCTCGTCCGGCGCGGCGCGCGGTGCGGGCGGGATCGGGCCGCATTACAATGCGTCGAAAGCCGGGATGGAGGGGCTGGCGCGCGGGTACGCGGCCCGTGTTGTCAAAGACGGCGTCACCGTCAACAATGTCGCGCCCTCCCTGATCGCGACGGACATGGTGTCCGCCGGTCTGACGTCGTCTTTGTCGCGCATTCCCGTCGGACGTTTCGGCACCAGCGAGGAGTGCGCGCACGCCGTACTGATGGTCGTTGGAAACGCGTATATGACCGGGCAGACAATTTCGCTCAGCGGCGGATTATCGTTCAACTGATGCCGGTGCTGCCGAACCCGCCCGCGTTCCGGGCCGTGATGTCCAGTTCGGCGACCTCTTCCCAACCCGCGCGCACAACCGGCGCCAGCACCGCCTGCGCGATACGCGCACCGCGTTCGACGACGAAAGGATCGGCGCCGGTATTCAGAACGATCACCTGAATTTCGCCCCGGTAGTCCTCGTCGATTGTGCCGGGACTGTTCGGCAGAACGATCCCATTTCGCAAGGCAAGACCGGATCGGGGGCGTATCTGCAATTCGTATCCGGGCGGCAACGCGATCGCGAGACCCGTTGGAATCAACGTGCGCTGTCCCGGCGCGATCGTGACGGGACCGGAAACGGCCGCCAGAAGGTCCATGCCAGCGGCGCCCGCGGTCGCATAATCCGGCAAGGGCAGATCCGGATTATGCGCCAGCCGGCGCACCCTGACGGAAACAATCATTTCAGGGCCTCCGCGATGCGGGCAGCCAGACGCAGCGCGACCTCTTGTTTGTCCAGGCGAGGCCAGGCCTCGACGCCCTGAGCCGATATAAGAGAAATTTCGTTCTCGGTCCCGCCCATGATACCGGTTTCGGCCGAAACATCGTTCGCCACGATCCAGTCGGCGTTTTTTCGTTTCAATTTGCTCTGGGCATTCGCCACCAAATCGTCCGTTTCGGCGGCGAAGCCGACCACCAGCCGCGGCCGCGATGGGCCCGCGGCGGCGATCGTGGCGAGAATATCGGGGTTGGCTACCAGTTCCAGCGTCGGCGCCGCGGCACCCGGCTGTTTCTTGATTTTCCCCTCGGCCGCGTTCGCCACGCGCCAATCCGCGACCGCGGCGGCGAACACCGCGGCATCGGCGGGCAAAGCCGCCTGACATGCCGCCAACATTTCCGCCGCGCTCTCGATCCGCCGCACCTCCACACCCTCAGGGTTGGGCTCGGACACGGGACCGCTGATCAAGGTCACCCGCGCGCCCAACGCCGCCAAGGCCGCGGCGATCGAATGGCCCTGCCGCCCGGAGGAGCGGTTGGCGATGTAACGCACCGGATCGATCGGCTCGTGGGTGGGACCCGCGGTTATCAGGATGCGCTTGCCGGCAAGCGGGCGGGGCTGGGTGGTGCGCAGAATCCGCTCGGCAGCGGATGCTATTTCCAGCGGCTCCGCCATCCGGCCGATACCGGCCTCGCCGGCTTCGGCCATTTCGCCGGCATTGGGTCCGATCATGGCGACGCCGTCACGCTCAAGCTGCGCGACATTGCGGCGGGTCGCGGCATTGTTCCACATCAGCGGGTTCATCGCCGGCGCCAGCAGGATCGGCCGGTTGGCCGCGAGCAGAATGGCGCTGGCGAGATCGTCGGCATGACCCTGCGCCATCTTCGCCATCAGGTCCGCGGTCGCAGGCGCCACCACGATCAGATCGCACTCGCGCGCGAGACGGATATGGCCGGCGTCGAACTCGCTCTCGGGATCGAACAGATCGGTATAGCAGCGCTCGTTCGACAGCGCGCTTGCCGCAAGCGGCGTCACGAACTGCTGCGCAGCCCGGGTCAGTACGCAGCGGACGTGGATCTGCCGCTCCTTCAGCCGCCGGATCAGGTCCAGCGCCTTGTAGGCGGCGATGCCGCCGCCGATGATCAGGGTGACACGAGCCCGGACCGGCGCACTGGCGAGATCGTCGGCATGACCCTGCGCCATCTTCGCCATCAGGTCCGCGGTCGCCGGCGCCACCACGATCAAGTCGCAGTCGCGCGCCAGCCGGATGTGGCCGGCGTCGAACTCGCTCTCGGGATCGAACAGGTCGGTGTAGGCACGTTCGTTCGACAGCGCGCCGGCGGAAAGCGGCGTGACGAACTGCTGCGCGGCCCTGGTCAGCACACAGCGGACGCTGATGTGGCGCTCCTTCAGCCGCCGGATCAGGTCCAGCGACTTGTAGGCCGCGATGCCGCCGCCGATGATCAGGGTCACGTAGGCTGCGCCGGGTGCGCTGGCGGCCC
>JAYWAX010000599.1:0-3251 GCA_043782125.1 Acetobacteraceae bacterium
TACCCAAAGCCTACATGGAGAAAGCCGGAGTCGACGGTTTCAAACGTAACCCCGTCGGCCTTGGTCCGTATAAATTCGTCAGTCATACCCCCGGTGTCGAATTGATCCTGGAAGCCAACGAGGATTACTGGCGCAAGGTTCCCTCGGTAAAGCGCATGGTGTTCAAAATCGTCCCGGATGCAACGACTCGCGCGGCGATGCTGATGCGCGGCGAAGTCGATGTCGCACATTTGTTGGATGGCACGCTTGCCCAGGCGGTGAAGAACGATCCTAAATTGCGGCTGGTATTTGGCGGTGGCGTCGGCACCTCTTTTATCGATTTCCTCGACATGTGGGACCCAAAATCGCCCTGGGCCGACCCCCGCGTGCGTCTTGCCGCGAGCCTCGCGATCGACCGGAAGGCGATCAGCGAAGTCGAAACGATGGGCGCTTCTCCGCCCACGGGTAACGTCGTGCCACCGGGGTTCGAGTACGCCCTGCGGATCGCGGCCGATCCGTACGATCCAGCGCGCGCGAAACAACTTCTCGCCGAGGCCGGTTATCCAAACGGCTTCGACGCGGGCGATCTCAATCCTTGGCCGCCCTATTTCTCGACCGGGGAAGCGGTCGTCAATTTTCTCGGCGCTGTTGGCATACGCACACGCATGCGCACGATGGAACGCGCCGCGTTTTACAACGCGCTGGCCGCGAAAAAACTGAAGGGCCTGTGTGTCTGCATGCACCAAGGGCATGGCAACGCCGCCTCGCGCCTGGCAGAAACCGCGCCCAGCGATGGCGTGCTGTCGTACGGCGGATTTCCCGATATGGACGATCTTTTCCGCCGCCAGGCGGTCGAAACGGATGTGGAGAAGCGGCGCGCCATGCTGAACGAGATCCAGCAGACCCTGCACGATCGCCATCGCTACGCGCCGATTTACGACTATATGTGGGCAAGCGGCGTCGGCCCACGGGTCGAGGAACCGGCGGTGATGTTGATCGATCCCTATCCCTGGCCCGCGCCGTACGAGGAAGTTCGGCTGAAACGCCCGTGAGGCGGTCACAGTTTCGCTGACAATCCGCCCGCGAACCATCGGAAGGGAGACAAGGGCGTGCCATCGTCAACCTCATTCGACCTAACCCGGCGAAACGGCCTTGCGGGCGCTGCCGGCCTTGTGGCGGCCCTGGCCACGCCACGCCCGGCGCGCGCCCAGAAGCGAGACCCTCGTGTTCTGCGGTTCATTCCCAACACGGGATTGACCGTGCTCGACCCGGTCTGGACCGCCTCTCTGGTGACCGGCAATCACGCTTATTACGTCTTCGATACACTTTACGGCACCGGCGGCGATGGAAAACCGGGTCCGCAGATGGCGGAAGGGCATACGGTCGAAGACGAATGGCGCACCTGGCGCATCCGCTTGCGCGAAAATCTGTGGTTCCACGACGGCACCCCCGTCCTCGCCCGGGATTGCGTCGCCAGCATCCAGCGCTGGGCCAAACGCGATTCCTTCGGCGCGGCGATGATGGTATCGAACGATTCGATTTCGGCGGAAGATGATCGGACCATTCGCCTTCGTTTCAAACGCGGCTTCCCGCGCCTGCTGGAGGCATTGGGGCGCACCTCTGGCCTGCCCTGCATGATGATGCCGGAACGTTTCGGTACCGTCGATGGCTTCACGGCACTGAAGGAGATGGTCGGGTCGGGCCCGTATAAGTTCCTCGCCAACGAATTTAACGCGGGCGGGTTCGCGGCTTACGCGAAGTTCGACCGCTATGTGCCGCGCCAGGACAAACCCGACCGCACCGCCGGGGCGAAGCACCCGTATTTCGAACGGATCGAATGGCACACGATGCCGGACCCCGGGACGGCGATTTCTGCGATGCGGTCGGGCGAAATGGACTGGTGGGAATCCACCCCCGCCGACCTGCGTCCGTTGGTACAAAATGCGCCCAACCTGCGTCTCGAATCCAAGGATCCCTTCGGCTGGATGGGCGTTCTACGTTTCAACCTGCTGCAACCTCCGTTCAATAATGTAAAATTGCGGCGCGCTTTGCTGACGGTCGTCAATCAGGCCGATTTCATGCGCGCGGGCGCCGCCGAAGGCGCCGATGCCTGGCGGACCTGCCGCGCCTATTTCCCCTGCGGCGCGCCGAACGTTACGGAAACCTCGGGGACCGCGGCGATGCCGATGCACGAGGACCTCGCCGCCGCCAAACGCGCCATTGCCGAAAGCGGTTATAATGGCGAGCCGATCGCGCTGCTGGTGCCCACCGACATTCACCATCATGCCGCGTTTGGCCAGGTCAGTGGCGATCTCCTGCGCAGATTGGGGATGAATGTCGATTTCCAGGCGATGGACTGGGGCACGATGATCCAGCGCGTCACCAATCGCGGCCCGGTTGAAAAGGGTGGATGGAGCTTGTTTCACACCGCTGCGTCCATGGTCTCGACGGCGTCGCCGGGCGTGAATTTCTTTATTCGCGGCATGGGCGAAAAGGGGTGGACCGGCTGGTACAACAAGCCTGAGGTCGAGTCGTTGACGCGGGACTGGCTCGACACATCGACCGATGCGCCGCAACAACACATTTTCGATCGCATCCAGCAGGTGCTGTTCGACGATCCGCCCTTCGTGCCTCTGGGCCAGTATACCACATTTGCCACCTACGGCCGGGACATTGCCGGCGGGTTGCCTGGAATAGGTTCGTATCCCTGGAACATTCGCCGGGTCTGAAACGCCGCCGGACCCACCGGCCCGAACCCTTGCCCCGGCCTGCGCGCCGGGGCAGAAACTCACCACGCTCAAAGCCATAAGGATACCGGCGCATGTTCGAACTGCCCGAAGAACACCAGATGTTGAAGGACCTCGTCGCGAAGTTCGTCGATCGCGACTTGATTCCGCTCGAAAAAGCCACGCTGGCGCGCGAAGCCCAGGGCATGGCGTCGGAATTGACCGGGGCGGAGATGGAAAAGGTGCTGGCCACCTGTAAGGAACTTGGCCTTTGGGGTCTGGATGTGCCGGAGGAATATGGCGGCGCCAACCTCCCTTATTCCGCGTTGGTTGGCGTGTATGAGGAACAAGGCCGCACCTGCGCGCCCTTCACCTTCCCGCCCGACAGCCCGAACCTGCACATGCTGATTGCGGCGGCGAGCGCCGAGCAGAAGAAGAAGTATTTGGAACCGTATGCGCGCGGCGAGGCGCAGTCGGCCATCGCGATTTCTGAGCCGGGCGCGGGTGGCGACCCGGCGGGCATGACCACGCGCGCGGTCAAGAACG
>JAYWAX010000600.1:0-3250 GCA_043782125.1 Acetobacteraceae bacterium
TCGGGGGCTCGCGGTAAGGCGCATCCATCGCCTTGCACCGCCCGCCCGGGAGATGCAGGCACGATGGCGCTGACATCGGTACAAACGCCGGACGGGCACGCGATGCCCAGACAGGTGGGCCGCCGGAAAGTGGCGTGGCGCCACCGGCTCGCGCATTTCATGATGGTCGCCGGCCCGGGACTGATCGTGATGGTGGCCGACAACGACGCGGGCGCGATCTCGACCTATACCGAGGCCGGGGCGCGGTTCGGAACCGCCTTGTTATGGGTCCTCGTTCTGTTGCTGCCCGTGACCTATTTCGTCCAGGAAATGGTCGCCCGCCTGGGCATCGCGACGGGGGAGGGGCTCGCGTCCATCATTTACCGCCGCTTCGGCGACTGGTGGGGCCGCTTCAGCCTGGCCGGCCTGCTGGCGGTGAATTTTTTGACCCTGGTCACCGAGTTCGCGGCGGTCGCCCTGGCCGCGCGAGAACTGGGATTCTCCCCGGCCGTCGCGGTGCCGTTGGCGGCGATCGGGCTGATCCTGCTGGTCGGCACCGGCAGCTACCGCCGCTGGGAACGCATGACGCTGATCTTGTGCGGCCTGAACCTGGGATGGCTTGTCCTGGCGGTTTTGGTGCGGCCCGATTGGGGCGCGGCGGTGGCCGACAGCTTTCTGCCCGCGATGCCGCGCGGCGGCCTGACCGGAGATTTCATCCTCCTGATCGTCGCCATCGTCGGCACCACGATCGCCCCCTGGCAGTTGTTCTTCCAACAATCCTGCGTCGCCGACAAACGTCTGCGCTTCGCCGACCTGAAGGCCGCCCGCTTCGATACCGCCATCGGCGCCGTCGCCATCAGCCTGTTTGCCGGCTGCATGATGCTGCTTGGCGACGCCATGTTCCGCGGCGGTCTGCGGTACGACGACCCCGCGCAGATGGCCACGGCCCTGACTCCCCTGATCGGGCGCGCGGGCCGCATCGCCCTGCTGATCCTGATGCTGAACGCCGCCGTCCTTGGCGCCACTGCCATCTCCCTTTCATCCGCCTGGGCGTGGGGCGAGGCGATGGGCTGGAAAAACACCCTCCAGGCCCGGCTCAGCGAGGCTCCGGGATTCTATTCCGCCTATGCCGTCTGCACCGCGGCGGCGGCGGGCCTGACGCTGATCCCGGGCGCGCAACTGCAACAAATCATCCTGTGGGTGCAGGTGCTGGCGGGGGTCATGCTGCCCGCCGCGATCGTGTTTTTGCAATTATTGCTGAACGATCGAGAAATGCTGGGCGCCCGGTTCGTGAACCGGCCCTGGAACAACGCCGTGAACTGGACTGCGATCGCCCTGCTGTTCGGTTTATCGTTTCTGCTGGCCGCGCGCGCGCTGGTGCCCGCCTGGCCATCGTTTTGATTGTGACACGGGAGAGCGCAAACATGCCCGATTACGCGGCCCAGGGGATTGGTTCCATGACGATACAGGCGCCGGTTCACCCGTTGGATGCTCCGCCGGAACAGAAACTGTTTCCTGCCGATCTGGGGCGAATGTCCTTGACACCCTCTGTTAAAATGGCTCTTTTTGTTCTGCGGAGTTATTTTGGAATCATGGCTCTGCTGGTGGGTTGGCGATTGATTTCGGGCATGTGATGCGCCGGACGCGTAACAAGCCGCACGAGCCACGGGCCTGTTTCTTACAGGGATCGCGCCACGGCAAGGTTTGTTCCGCCCGGCCTTTTCTGTCCAAAACGTAACGTGGCCGCAGGGGAACCGACAGGCGGCCTGGCGCATGATCTCCTTACGCATTGCCCAGATGCGGAATGGCGACCGGCGCGGTGTCTGGAACTTCCTGCGTCCCCCCAGGCGGTTCCATCTTTCGCCGCCCGGTCGCCACCGGACTGCCCGCCAGGCAACAGGCCAAGAAGATTTCAGCGAAAGGTCGGGCCAATGGCCGTCAATGAGACCACCGAAAATATGGTCAACGTCCTCCGGGACACCATCGTGGCGTTGGTGCGCCAGGACGGACCGGATCTCTCCGCCCGCCAGTTTGGCGTGTTTCTGACCTGCTACCTCGAAGCGGAGGCACAGACCGTGCGCGGCCTCGCGGCCTCGCTGGATGTGTCCAAACCGGTGATCTCCCGCGCGCTGGACCGTCTGGCCGACTTCGATCTGGTCCGGCGCAAGGCCGATCCGGCGGACCGGCGCAGCGTGCTGGTGCAGCGCACAACTGCGGGGACGGCGTATCTGAAGGACATCCGATCGATCCTGCGCGATGCGACCAACGGCAAAACCCGCCGCTAAGCCGTCCCGATGCACGATGCCACCCGGCCTGCGCCATGGACGGCAACCACGGACGGGCAGACCAAACAAGCGCTGTATCGCGATCTGGCAGAGCAACTGGACGCGCTGCTGACCGGTGAATCCGATCCGACGGCCAACGCCGCCAATGCCGCTGCCGCCATCTATCACGCGCTGCCCAGACTCAATTGGGCCGGCTTCTACTTCCTGCGTGACGAAACCCTGGTCCTCGGCCCCTTCCAGGGCCGGCCCGCATGCGTTCGTATTCCTCTGGGCCGCGGCGTCTGCGGCACCGCTGCCGCCGAGCGCCGTTCGATCCTGGTCCCGGACGTCGAATTATTCCCCGGCCATATCGCCTGCGATACCGCCTCACGCGCCGAGCTGGTTGTGCCCCTGATCCATGACGGGCGCCTTCTGGGCGTGCTGGACCTGGACAGCCCTGACCTCGCGCGTTTCGACCCTGAAGACCAGGCGGGGTGCGAAACCTTGGCTGCCATCATTGCCCGCCATTTGGCTGACACGGTGGTTTTCTGATACGCCAGGGGTGAACCGCCGGGCCTGTCCGGCGGTCTGTCCCGACACGGAGAAGGAAACATCATGCTCGTCGATCATCGCACCTATACGGTCAGACCCGGCACAATGGCTCGCCAGATCGCCCTGTACCAGGAATTCGGCTACAAAGCGCAAACCCGTCACCTGGGCAAGCCGCTGGCGTGGCTGGTCACGGAATCCGGCGAAGTGAACACCTATGTCCATATCTGGGTGTACAAGGACGCCGCCGACCGCGCCGCGAAACGCGCCGCCATGGGCGCCGATCCGGAATGGCAGCTGTACGTTCAAAAGAACGGCGAGGCCGGCTATCTGATCCAGCAAAAGAACAGCCTGATGAATGACACGCCCTTCGCGCCGCTTGGCTGAACGCGCCTGAAACGAAGCCATCTCCGGGCTCATCCCGGAACCCGGCCGCGGGGGGGGGGGGCCGTGGGGGG
>JAYWAX010000601.1:0-3242 GCA_043782125.1 Acetobacteraceae bacterium
TATCTGCCCGCCTATGTCCTGTTCCAGGCCGCGACCGGCATCGCCTGCTTCTTCGCCGCGCGCGCGATCCGGCGCGACCTGCCTTGGTACGTGTTTCTGGCGTTCCCCGCCTTCTGGTGGACGATCGGCACCGGCCAAAACGCGCTGGCGACGGCGGCCTTGTTCGCGGCGGGCACGGCGGCGATCGACCGGCGGCCCTGGCTCGCATACGACCAGGCGGCCCACCACGCGGCCCAGAGGGCGGTGGCCGGGGCGGGTATCGCGTATAATTATTTCTATTATCCCCCGATCTTCCTGGCCATCTGCGCTCAACTCGCGCGGCTGCCTTATTTGCCCGCCTATGTCCTGTTCCAGGCCGCGACCGGCATTGCCTGCTTCTTCGCCGCGCGCGCGATCCGGCGCGACCTGCCATGGTACGTCTTTCTGGCATTCCCCGCGTTCTGGTGGACGATCGGCACCGGGCAAAACGCGCTGGCAACCGCGGCCTTGTTCGCAGCGGGCACGGCGGCGATCGACCGGAGGCCCGTTCTGGCCGGACTGTGCTTCGGGGCGCTGTGTTACAAGCCGCATCTCGGATTGCTGATCCCGGTGGCGCTGATCGCGGGCGGGCACTGGCGCGCGATCGCCGCTGCCGCTGCCACGGTGCTGACGCTGACCGCCGGATCCCTCGCGCTGTTCGGCGCCGCGACATGGCAGGCGTTTTTCGCCGCCGCCGCCGCGCCCGCGAAGGTATACGCCGCGCAGGCGATTTTCATGGGCGGGCTGACCAGCCCCTATGGCGTCGCGATGACGCTCGGTCTGAACCGCGAGGCCTCGATTGCCCTGCAATGCGCGGCGATCGGCCTGACCGGCTGGATCGTTGCCCGTATCTGGCGCGCGGGCGCACCGCTGCCCGCGCGCGGGGCGATCCTGCTCGCGGCGACGCCGGTCGCCGTGCCGGTCGCGATGTTCTACGATTTGATGCTGGTTTTCGTGGCGCTGCTATGGCTGAGCCGCCTCCGGCCCGCGCCGTCCTGGCTCTGGCCCGCGATGGCGGCGGTGTTCGTGCTGCCGTTGTTCTCCGGCAATCTGTCCACGGACACCCCGATGTTCCTGGCGGCGATCTCGGCGGCTGCGTGCTTTGCTGCGGTATTGGCGGCGGTGTTCGCCGGGCCCGTCTGGTCCGCCCGCCGGCGTGGAATGCGCTGTGCCGGCCTGCCCGCCGGCGTCATTCGCTGACGGGCGGGCGCCGGGTGGCAACCGCGGCACCTGGCGGCGGCGGCATCGCGATCATGGATGGGGCGGTGCCCGCGGCCATGGGCGTCCAGACCCGGACCCCCGCGATGACCCGCGGCAACAGCCCGGATGGCGCGGGCGCGATGGCCGCCGCGCCGGCCGCCCTTGGCAGCGCCAAACCCAAAGGCGTTACCCCAGGAGATGTTGCCCCAAAAGGCGCCCCCCCCGCAGGTGTCGATCCGGGCAGCGTCAACCCCGGCGGCATCCCCGCGTGTACCGAAGCGGGCGCCGCGCCCGGCGAAAACCAGGCCGAAAACACCTGCGCGCGATATGCCAGCCCGCGCGCCGGATCGGCGGAATGATAATTTTCCACCGCGCCTTCCCAGGACCCCGCGCGGGCGAACAGCGTGTTCAGAAACCGCGCAGCGTAATCGGCGTTGGCCGCTGGATCGAAGGCCTGATCCAAATCTTTGAAAGCGCCGGGATGATGCAGCAGGCTGATCTGGAAACACCCGATGTCGATGGACCGCACCCCCGCAGCCCGGAACGCCTGGACCGCCTGAACCGCGGCGTCCCGGGTTTCGAACCATTGCCCCTTACCTGCGGCGTTGATGGTCCAGGGCCACGGAACGCTCCGGGCACGTGTCGCGTCCCAGCGCCCGCTTTCGATCCGTCCGATCGCTTTCAGCAACCCGGCGGGCAGCTTGTTCGCCGCTTCCGCCGCCGCCCCGGCCTGTTCGCAGATATCGGCCGCAAGACGGGCCTCCAGACCCGCCGCCGGACCACCGGTCGCCCCGCCATCGGCCGGCAGCGGCTGGCCAGAGGATGCCCCGATGGCAATTTCGGGAATCGGCGGTGCCGCGCCGGGTGGCCCGCCAGCCGCCGGTGCCAAGGGCATAACCGCAAACCAGGCTGCGGCAACCAGGACCGCGCCGGTGGCGCGCGCAACATCCACCGTCTGCGTGCCCCCTCGCCGCAATCCGCGCCCCATCGCCGGACCTGGGCTGGCTCCGGAAAATCGCCGCTCTACGGACTGTACCATCGGGCCAATTCCGGTCGCGTGTTCCGGGAGCCAAACACGGCGCGCCATCCGAAAACGCCCCCCGCCCGCGCACCCTCGCCCGCTCAGGCCGCCTGGCTCTGTGCCGGCATCGAAACAACATTCCCCGGCTCGGAAACAACCCGAGGCTCCCGCAGAATATACCCGCAGCCCCACACCGTATCGATCAGCGTCGGCACACCCGCCACCGCCAATTTCTTCCGCAACCGGCAAATGATCACGTCGATCGTCTTCATCTCCGGCTCTTCCAGGCCCGTGTACAGATGATTGAGGAACGCCGTTTTGTTCAGGATCACGCCCTGCTTCAGGAACAACAGTTCCAACACCCCGAATTCGCGCCGCGACACCGGCAGCTTCTGCCCGTTCACCCGCACCTCGTGCCGGTCCAGGCTGAGTTCCACCGGACCCAGCCGCAACACCGAATTGGCGTGACCCTGGCTGCGCCGGACCACCGCGCGTATGCGGCCCAGAAGCTCGTCGGGATGGCACGGCGTCGTGACAAAATCGTCGGCGCCCTGATCCAGTGTCTTGACCTTGATTTGCGGCGTCGCCGCGTTCGCCAGCACAATGCACGGCGTCGGCAATCCCGCCGCCCGCGCCAGACGGATCGCCTCGTGACCCGGCATGTCCGGCAGATCGAGGTCCATCAGCACCAGATCGTAATCGTAAAGACGCAGAAACTCCAACGAATCGCGCCCGGTTTCCGTATGCTCGCTGCTGATCCCGTGCTTGCGCAGCAACTGGGCTTCATTACCGCCACAGATCGAAGCCTGTCCAACCCGAAGTATCAACATGTCTTGTTCCTCTCGAAACCATTGTTTACAGCGCTGAAACTCGTTGAAAACATCGTTTCGGTAAATTCGGCCAGGAGGCCAGGCCGGACGTCCAACCGGCCGATCCGTTTGGCCTAAGCCGGCACGCAAAGATTAACGAATCGATCGGTCCAAACGATCCCGTCCTGGTCCGC
>JAYWAX010000602.1:0-8956 GCA_043782125.1 Acetobacteraceae bacterium
CAATGAGGTGCGGGCGCATATCCGCCGGCTGGTCCGCCGTATCCGCATGCATTGGCCGGACACCATCATTACGATAAGGGGCGACAGTCATTACGGCCGGAAAGAGGCGATGGATTGGTGCGACGACAACGGCGTCAAATTCATTTTCGGCCTGGGCCCCAACAAAACCCTGGCCAAACAGGTTTTCGCCAAACTCGACAGCGTCAACGTCCGGCGCGCGGTCGGACAGTTGGACAAGCTGCGCGATTTCGCCACGACACGTTACGGCGCGAAATCCTGGTCCCGCCCCCGCCGGGTTCTGGCCCGGATCGAGGCAACGTAAGGTAAAGACACCGATGTTCGGTATATCGTTACCAACCTGACCGAGGGCGCGGCCAAACAGCGTTACGAACACGTGTATTGCGCCCGGGGTCAGGTCGAGAACCCGATCGAACGGCATAAAAGCCAGCTGGCATCGGACCGGACCAGTTGCCGCTCACCGCTCGCCAACCAGATGCGGTTGATCCTGCACACGGCGGCATACTGGTTGATGCGGACGATCCGGGATGCGATCCCGAAGACGGAACCCCTGGCGAGCGGGGAGTTTTCCACAATCCGGCTGCGTTTGTTGAAGATCGCGGTGCGGGTCCGCGAGACGGGCAGCCGGATCAAACTGGCGTTCGCCGCGAATTGCCCGAACGCGGAACTGTTCCGCGATCTGGTTTGCTGGTTGATCCCGCGTCCGACGTGAGCGGCGGGGCCTGTGCCCCTGACGAACCCTTCCGATCAACCCCCTACGCCCTGACAGATATGGTCTCGAACGCGGTTCAGCCAGCAGGGGGACCGCATGCCCGGATATGTGCATATTATATGATATATGAGATTGCAGGCGATTGAGGTAAAGGCGGTGAATAAGATGGGTTAGCGCGGCGGGAAGAGGAGTAGAAGAAGAAACGCGTCCCGTTCGCTGGCGGGAGCGGCATGCCAGTGACGGATCGCGGCGCGGGCGTTATCGATCCAAAGGGCGGCCACCGCCAAGTCGGTAGCATATCCCGGATCGTAATCGGCGGCGTTGCGCCGCTGCTGAAGATCGAGAGCAAATTCGCAAAAGCGCCTCATATCGTCACCAAAATGGCCAGCCGGACAGCATAGCCGATACTTTGGCGGCAACTGCGAACGGGACGCGAGACCGCAAAGGTTGCTCAAAGTTCGATGGTCGACATCCCGATACACCAACGCATAGAGCGGCGTGGCGCGAAGGTCCGCGCCAACGATCCGATCCGCGGCGGCACCGGTAATCGTGTGAAACACACTGTAGTATGCAGCCGAAATCGCCCGCCTGAAATCGATCTGCGCCCTGAGGCTATCGCCGGCGCCGCGGATCAGCGCATCCGCCTGGTCCAGTAAGTGGTCAGGGTCCAGAATCGCCAATGGGAGCAAGGACTTTCGGTTGTGTGTAGCGAAAATGAGTAAACCGGGATTCGCCGAGATCGAACAGCCGGTCGCCCAACCACAGTCTCAACGTGCCCGCTTTTTCGCCGTCGATGACACGCGGGCCGATCGGTTGCGCGAAGACGACCTCGACTTCCAACGCGTCCTCTCCGTACCAATCGGCCATCTCGGCGACCCGAATGTCCGCCACCACGTCGCAGCCCAATACCTGGACGGCGACCTCCTGGGCGATTTCGGCGATGCGGGGCAGGTCGAGCATGCCGCGACATTAGAGGAACCCGTGCGGCCATGCACGTTTTTTCGTGGCCCGGGACCGCGCCCGGCGCTGAGCCGCACCGAAACCGCGATGCGGCAAGCTGTCCCCATGTGTTCGCTCATTTCGTGGCGAAAGGATCGTCCTGACTTTTCGCACCGCATAAGATACGCATCCGGGAGAAGGCGCGTTCGACACGTTCTGCGATCGTGGGGTTTACTGTTTCGAGAATCACGAATGATACGTTTTCTGTTCGCAAGGGTTTCCGTGGGTAATTATCATATTGTATGAAATTCTTACGATATCCTGACGAATCCACACGGATGTGCGTGGAGTCCCTTTTAGAGCGCGATCATTTGAGGTTGACTACAACCTCAAACGTGAATCGCTCTCTCAAATAAATGCGTTAGAGCATGATCGCTTCAACTTGAAGCGATCATGCTCTAATGGGCTCCGAGGCTGCGAAATCCACCATTACCCCGACCCATTCGCCGAAACCCAGGTCCGACCGGATGGTCATCCGACAGCCATCGAACGAATGGGTTGAGTACCGATGATAATCAAAACCGCTATAGGTAAAAGATGAAACGAATATCGGAATTTTCTCCACCAAATACGCCTTCGTCCTCTCAAGGTCCCGCTCGTCCGCCCAGGCCCTCGCGAACACCAGCGGCAAACAGACCGCGATGATCGATATCGCCGGCAATTCGCGACGGCGTATCCTTTGCATTGTCGTCCTCCTTTTTCATCCGAACTCAATGTTTGCCGTCACGAGGCGTGAGGTCCGGCGGAATGGAAAAAATCCTGTCGGATTATGGCGCATTATCCCATCACCCCAACAACCGCTTCACCGCCTCCTCCGGATCCCGCATGAACCGCCGCATATCCCGCCAGTGCGGCACATCCACCAGCGCCCGCCGGTTGATCCCGTCTTCGTCGATCCAAAGTAAATCCGCCCCCGGATGGCTCATCAACAGCGGCGAGTGCGTCGCCACGATCGCCTGGGAACGTCCGTCCTTGTGCAAATCGTCCAACAAACACAACAGCGCCATCTGCCGTTGCGGCGACAATCCCGTCTCCGGCTCGTCCAACAAATAAAGCAGACTTTCGCTCGCATCGACACGCGCCGTCAGCAGGGACAGCACCCCCTCGCCGCGGCTTTGCTCGTCTGCCAGCCGCCATTCGCCGGTCGTGGGCATCGGCAGCCGGCCCGCCCGAGCCATCGTCTCTGCGAACCGATCCGCCCGCAGAAACAATCCCCGCAACCGCCGTGTCGCGAACCTTGCCTCCACCGCATCCGACAGGGCCGTCGCGTCGCGTTCGTCGTCGGTCTCTGCATAACTTCCGCCGCCGCCCGGCCGGATGCCGCAACGCGCCGCCAGAGCCTCCAGCAGCGTCGTCTTCCCCGACCCGTTTTCCCCGATCAGCAACGTCAGCGGCGCATGTAGCGCCACGTCCACGGGCCCATGGCGCAGGAACGCCAACCGCTCCACCCGGTCCCCGCCACGCGCCGGATCGATCCGAAACCCGCTCAGCAACCGTGCCTTGGCCATCGCCGCACCCTCAGCCTGTCAACCACCCCGGCACTCTGGCATCCCCGCACTCTGGTCCGAAACCCCACCCATTGCACGCGCGCCGTCCGCGCCATTACCTTCGATGGATCAACGGGAGGAACCAAAACCATGCGTAAACTCGCTCTCGCGGCCCTGTGCGGCGCCGCGTTCTTCGCCAGCCAGGGCCAGACTCAGGCCCAGGCCCCGCAGGCGCCCGCGACCGTGGCGGCGCCCGCCCCGGCGCCGGCGATCCCGGAAGCGATGCCATTCGACATCCCCTATGGCACGCCGATCACCCTCGACGACGCCCATAAGGCGATCATCGCGGCGGTGAACGAGGCCAAGAAGCATAAATGGAAAATGTCGATCGCCGTGGTCGATCCCGCCGGTAACCTGATCGCCCATGCCACGATGGACGGCACGCAGTATGGCTCGATTGGGTTTTCCCAGGCCAAGGCGCGCACCGCCGCGATGTTCCGCCGCCCCAGCAAGGTGTTCGCCGACGTGATCAACGGTGCCAATGGCGGCACGGCGTCTCCCGCGACGCTCAGCGTGCTGATGGGCATGCAGGGCGCGGCGTCAGAGGGCGGGTTCCCGATTGTGAAAGACGGCAAGCTGATCGGCGCGATCGGCGCCAGCGGCGGGATCGCCACGCAGGACGGCGTCACCGCGAAGGCTGGGCTCGCCGCGCTTGGCGTGAACTGACATCCGGGCGGCGGCATGGGCAACCCCCCGCGCCGCCGCCTGATGCCTGAAGCGGTGCCTGTTTCCCGAAGCCGCTGCCTCTTGCGCGAAGCCCTGCCTGTTTCCCGGCACCAAGCCTGTTTCCCAAACCCGCTGTCCGGTAAACCGGGCGCATGACCCATGTTCTGTTCCTGGCCGCCGCCGGATTGCTCGCCGGTGCGATGAATGCGATCGCCGGAGGCGGTTCCTTCGTCACCTTCCCCGTCCTGGTCCTGGCCGGACTGCCGCCGACGATCGCCAACGCGTCCTCCACGGTGGCGCTTTTTCCGGGCACCGTCGCCAGTTCCTTCGCGTTCCGCCGCGATTTTCAGGCTATCGGAGGTTTCCGGTTTTCGTTACTTGCACCTATCAGTTTCGCCGGCGGCCTCGCCGGGGCGGCGCTGCTGCTGGCGACACCGGAAAAAATATTCGATGCCGTTATCCCCTGGTTGTGCCTGCTGGCGACTCTGACCTTCGCGTTCGGCGCCCATGCGGGCACCGCCCTGCGCCGCCTGATCCGCGTCCCCGGCAAGGCCTTGCCCGCGGTCCAGGCGGCGATCGCGATTTACGGCGGTTACTTCGGCGGCGCCGTCGGCCTGATGATGATGGCGGCCTGGAGCCTGCTCACCGCCAGCGACGACCTGAAATCCATGGCGCCCGCCCGCGTCCTGCTGGTCAGCGCCGCGAATGGCGCGGCGGTGCTGTATTTCATCGCCGCCGGCGCCGTGCGCTGGCCCGAAACATTGGCCATGCTGTTCGCCTCCATTCTGGGCGGTTACGCCGGCGCGCGCCTTACCCGCGTGCTGCCGCCAGCCTGGGTCCGGCGTTTCGTGATCGTTTTGACATCGTTCATCACCGCCGCGTTCTTCTGGCGGACGCTTTAAGCCTTCGCTATCGCGGCCCAGAGTCCCACCCGCCCTAAGCGCGACGCGAGCGCCAATCCCAGGGCGATCGCTGCGGCGGCGCCAAGATTCCAGACCAACACCGGACCCGGTTCCTGAAACGTGCGGGCCAGGGACAGCGCTGCGGTGGCGAGGCTCGCCACCGCGATACAAGCCAGCCACAGCGGCCCCCGCGTCCAGCCCAGAGGCGCGCGGCCAAGCATGGCCCACATCGGCAGTGCCAGCCCGCCTGCCGCCAGCAACAGAATGCCCAGGCACCGCGCCGTATCGCCGGGAAGGGGTAGGTCACCGGATACCGAGGCCGTCACGCACCGCGCCGCCACGGTACCAATCCAGGCCAGCGCGGCGGGAACCGGCAGCCAGGCCCAGGCGCGGGGACGGTCGGGTTGAGCGCGCATAAAGGCACCGATTGTGGCGCCGATGCCGGTAAGCCCGGCCGCCGCCAACCAGGCATCGTACAAAGGCTGACCCAGGCACGTCATCAGATTGGGGCAAAGCCCGAAGACCAGAGCCACGCCCGCCATGCCCGCCGCCGCGCCGCCAAGCCATGCCGCCGACCGCCGCCACGGCGAGGCCAGCGGCCGCACCGGACTTGCGTTCCGGACGAGGGTTTCGATCAGGTCGCCGGTCTCGGTCAAACCCCCGGTCTTGGTTAAGTTGCCGGTCTCGCTCATGCGGGCTGCTCGTCGGTCATGATCTGTCTCAGGCGGCGCAATCCGCGCGCGGTGGCGGCTTTCAGCGCCCCGATGGACAGGCCGGTTTCGTCGGCAACCGCGCGTAACGGCCGTTCCTCCAGCTTCAGGCGCTGAATGGCCAGAAGCTGCGTGGCGGGCAACCGCGCCAGGGCGCTGCGCAATCCGGTTTCGCTGGGCGGCGGCGCGGTCTGGGCTGCGGCGATCCCCTCGTGCGCCGGGGTCAACGGCGTCTCGCGGCCGGCGCGCCGGGTCCGCGCCCGCAGCCCGTCCACGATCCGGTGGCGGGCGATCCCCGCGAGCCAGGGCCGGAACGGGCGGGCGGGATCGTATCCCTGCCGTGCCAGGTGAACTGCCATCAATATGTCCTGCACCGTGTCTTCCACATCCGCCGGATTGCTGGCGGCGCGCGCGGCCATGGCCCGGAGGTACGGCACGACCGACTCCAGCAACCGGCGGTAAGCCGCGCGATCGCCAGTTTGGGCTGCTGCCATCCAGTGGCCCCAATCGTCCACCTTATGGTCCATTGGGAAGGTCCATTGGGCGGTTCTGCCGGTTCTCAGCGCGCGCCGTTTCATCCATACACGCTGGACTATCACGTCCGCTGCCAGCCCGGCACCGGATTTATTTTCGCCGCCTCGCGTCACCTTTTGGTCCGCCGCGACGAACATTGATCGACATCCATATTCACAGGAGTTCGCCATGAATCGCCGTACACTGCTGCTGACCGCCGCCTGCGCCCTGCCGGCCGTTCTCGCCCCTGCCGTTCTCGTCACGGTCACCTTCGCGACGGCCGCATCGGCCGCGACCCAAAACGCCTACACCGCCGAGGCCTTCGCCGCCGCCGCCGCGGCGGGCAAGCCGATTCTGCTGTTCGTCGAGGCCAGTTGGTGCCCGACCTGTGCCAAACAACGTCCGATCGTCGCGAGCCTGAAAGCGCAGCCGGAGTTCAAGGACCTGGTCATCCTGAACGTCGATTTCGACAGCCAGAAAGATGTCCTGAAAACTTTCGGCGTGACGAAGCAGAGCACACTTATCGCCCTGCACGGCAAGACGGAAAAAGATCGCGCCACCGGGATTGTGTCCGAGGCCGCCATCGCCGCGCTGATGCGCAAGACCGTCGCCTGAACCGGGCAAGGGACGCGCGCCGTGACCGCCGGCGGCATTCTGTTCGGCTTTCTCGCCGGGCTGCTTTCAACTTTGTCCCCGTGTGTGCTGCCGCTGTTGCCCCTGGTTCTGGGGGCGGCTGTGGCGGCCCACCGCTTCGGCGTGCTGGCCCTGGCCGCCGGCATGGTCCTGTCCTTCGTGTCCGCGGGCATGTTCGTTGCCACAATCGGGTTCTCGATCGGCCTGACCGGGGAGGTCTTCCGAACCGCCTCCGCCGCGATGCTGGGGGCGCTGGGGGTGGTTCTGCTCAGCGGTGCTTTGCAACAACATTTTGCCTCCGCTGCGGGGGGCATCGGCAATGCCGGTAACACGCTGATCGCACGGATCGCGCCGGACGGTCTGACCGGCCAATTCGTCATCGGCCTGATCCTGGGCGCCATCTGGAGCCCCTGCGTCGGTCCCACCCTTGGGGCTGCCTCCGTCCTCGCGTCCCGCGGTCAGAACCTGGGCGGCGTCGCCGCGACAATGATCGCCTTTGGCGCGGGGGCGGCCTTGCCCCTGCTGGCCGTCGGATCGCTGTCGCGTGAGGCACTGCTTCGCTGGCGCGGACGGATGCTAAATGCCGGTGCCAAAGGGAAATATTTTCTGGGCTGGGGCGCGCTGGCGATTTCCATCGTCATCCTGACCGGATGGGATCACTGGCTGGAAACACTTCTGGTTGAAATATCTCCGGCCTGGCTGACCGATCTGACCACGCGTTTCTGATCGGGCGTTTCCGATCGGGCGTCGCGGCCGCGGCCAGCTGTTGATCCTGGTCAATGCGGGTCCGCCGCCGATCTGTCATCGGATTGTCAAATCAGGAGGACAGCCCGTGACCAATCGCCGGATGGACGAGATCGTCCGCAATCAGACGCCCGTGACGCTGCCGGAAACCGCCACGGTGCGGGAAGCCTGTGCCCGCATGCACGACCGCAAGGTCGGCGCCATTCTGGTCGTCGACGACACCGGCTCTCTGTCCGGTATTTTCACCGGCCGCGACCTCGTCCGCGTCGCGGCGGATGGGAAGGCCCTGAACCGCGTCAAACTGGGCTCCGCCATGACCCCGGGGCCGCAAACCATGCCGCCCGGCCACACCGCCATCGAGGCATTGCGAGTCATGCGCGATGGCGGCTTCCGTCACATCCCGGTGCTCGACGAGGGCCGGATCGCCGGCATCGTCTCGCGCGGCGATTTCCGCGGCCTGGAGCACGACCGCCTCGACGTCGAAACCGGCTATTGGGAGAGCATGCGCTGACTGAACCGGCCGTCCGGACGATTGACCCATCGCGGGAGGAGACTCAATCGGCGGGCGGGACGCGCCTCCCGTCCAATCGCGGTGCCACATCCTGGCCCGATTGCGTCGGGCCAGGACGTGCGGGAGAGGCCTCGCCAAACGACAATCGTGCGGATTGTCGATCGACCGTCCGGCGGCCCAGCCGCCATTGAACGGTATGCTGGCGCCGTATGGACCGCACAGTGCGGTCAGCGGACCTCCGGCGCGGTTGTCGCGCGCGAACCGGCAGCAGGGCTGGCGGGTTGCCAGAAACGCGGTCTCGGCGGCCCCGAAGCCTGTGACGTCGGGCTGTGTTTCCTGGCGCATCCGCCGATCCATCGCCGGTGTCAGCGCGATGCCCCGACAGTTCGCATTGCAGGCGACGCCAGTCCTGCCGTCAGGCTGCGCCTTGCCGCCGCTGTGCGGGTCTGTTGGAATACCGATCAGTTGGAAACGCCGGCCGGTTGGACAAGCCGGGCCGTTGGAAAAACCGCGCTCAGGGAGAATATCATGGGACAATTGGACGGACGCGTTGGCATCGTAACAGGAGCGGCATCGGGAATCGGGGCCGCCACGGCGCGGGTTCTGGCGCGGGAAGGCGCGAAGCTGGTGCTGACCGACCTCGACGACACGGCGGGACTGGCACTGGCGGCGGAGGTGGGCGGAGTCTACATCCATCACGACGTGACCGATGAGGGCGCCTGGCCAGGTGTCGTGGAGACTGCGGAAACGCGGTGGGGACGGCTGGACATCCTGGTCGCCAACGCGGGCATCGCGATCATGGGACCGTTGGTGGACATGTCCTTCGCCGATTGGCGCAAGCAAATGGCTGTCAACGTCGATGGTGTTTTCCTTTCGGTCAAGTATTGTATTCCGGCAATGCGCCGCGCGGGCCATGGCGGCTCGATTGTCATGTTGTCCTCGGTCGCGGGTCTGCGCGGCTCGGCGGGTCTGGCGGGTTACAGCGCGACCAAGGGCGCGGT
>JAYWAX010000603.1:0-3230 GCA_043782125.1 Acetobacteraceae bacterium
CCCGATTTCCGGCGGTCCCGCGGGCGGGCGCGCCGGGACTCTGTCGGTTATGGTTTCCGGCGATCCGGCGGCGATCGAAAAAATCCGGCCGTTGATTTCCCTTTGGGGCAGCACGCTTACCGTCGCGGGTGACAGGCCGGGCGCGGCGCAAATTTTGAAACTGACGAACAACGTGCTCTTCGGCGTCGCGCTGGCCGCAACATCGGAAGCGTTCGTAATGGGCGCGAAGGGCGGGCTCGATCCAGAAACGATGGTCAACGCCATCAACGCGGGCAGCGGGCGCAATGGCGCGACGGCAACGGTCGTGCCCGTTGCAGTGCTGGATCGTTCGTTCGAATACGGCGCGGCACTGCATGTTCTGATGAAGGACCTCGACCTCGCGATCGCCCAGGGCGAGGAACTGGGCGTGCCGATGTGGGTCTGTCAGGCGGCGCGGCTGGTCTATAAACACGCGATATTCGAAGGGGCGGGGAATAACGACATCAGTACGTTGATCCAGCATGTGGAACGCGCGAGCGGCTTCCAACTGCCGAAAACACGTTAAGGGAACGAACCAATGGAAGCGGGATATCTGGGCGTCGGCAACATGGGCCAGCCCATGGCGCACAAGTTGCTGGACGGCGGTCATCGACTGACGATTTTCGACATTTCCGAAGCATCGATGCGGCCATTGCTGGACCGCCAGGCGCGGCGGGCCAACTCGCCGAAGGATTTGGCGGATCAGTGCGAAACGGTGTTCGTTTCGCTGCCAACCCTCGCCGCGTTCCGCGCGGTGGTGTTTGGCGATAACGGATTGATCGCCGGTCAGTCCATGAAACTTCTTGTCAACACCTGTACAGTTGGCGTTCCGTTCGTCAAGGAGATCGAGCAGGCGATGGCGGCGAAGGGCGTCATCGTCGTCGATTGTCCGATTTCCGGCGGCCCGCCGGGCGCGCGCGCGGGGACATTGTCGGTCATGGTATCCGGCGATCCTGCCTCGGTCGAAAAGATACGGCCGATGATTTCGTTATGGGGCCGCACGCTGACGGTTGCCGGCGAAAAACCCGGCGCGGCACAGGTGTTGAAGCTGACGAACAACATTCTCTCCGCCGTGTCTTTGGCCGCGACTGCGGAAGCCTTCGTCATGGGCGCCAAAGCCGGCCTCGACCCGGAAGTCATGATTGGCGCCATCAACGCGGGTAGCGGGCGCAACAGCGCGACCGAGTCCAAATTCCCCGAATCGGTGCTGACCCGGAGCTTCGATTACGGTGCCGAAATGCATATCCTGATGAAGGACATCGACCTCGCGATCGCGCAAGGCGAAGATCTGGGCGTGCCGATGTGGGTGTGTCAGGCCGCCCGCCTGGTCTTCAAACACGCGATGCATCTGGGCGCGGCCAAGGAAGATCTGACCGCGATCGTGAAATACGTCGAGCGCGGGGCCGGGTTCGCGATGCCAAAAACGCGTTGAAGGACGCGCCACTCTGGTCCTGGCGCGGGACCCGTGCCAGGTTCCCGCCCACCACAACGAAAGCAACAGGAAATGGCCGTCAAATCGAACCCGTCGCGCGAAGCCGTGCGCGCTGTCGTGCCCCGCATGATCGAAATTTCCGAGGAGGTCATTTACGGCGACATCTGGGAACGTCCCGGCCTGAGCAAGCGCGATCGCAGTCTGATCGTGGTGGCCTCGCTGATCGCCACCTACCGTCCGGAACAGTTGAAGGGCCATTTGGGGCGCGCGCTGGACAATGGCGTGACCAAGGACGAGATCGCCGAAATCATCACTCATCTCGCATTCTATGCCGGGTGGCCGGGGTCTATGACCGCTGCCCGAATCGCGGGCGAAGTCTACAAGGAACGTGATATCGCCTGAGTCTTATCCTGGGCCTCCGCGAGAGGCCCAGGAAGGTTTTGTTTCGCTGGGAGCGTAGGATGGACAAACAGGCACTGACCGATTGGGCGTTGGCGAATGGCTGGCAAATCCTGGCGGGCGCGCCCAGTTTGACGAAGCCTTCGGCACCGAAGGAGGCGATCGTGCGCATGTCTCTGAAAACGACCGTGGCGAGCGTGGAAATCAAGAAACCGGCGGGCAAATGGGAGAAATTCTCCAGCGCCGCCTACGCGAAAATCCTACCCGACCCAGAAACGGGGTTTCCGTTCGGCCTCGGGTTGGACACGATGCCTGGTTTCACGATGCTGATGCGGGACAACAAGGACCGCATGACGTTTGCGAAAATGACGGCGCGAAAATGATGTTCGCGCCTGGGACGGGCAAGGCCATCGCCTCGCCCGCCGGTCAGCTTACTTCCGGCGTGCGACGCGTGCTGCGTATTTCGCGTCGCGGGCCGCCTTGCGTTCCGCCGCGAGCGTAAGCGAACGGGCCACTTCTTCCGCTGCGCGTGCTTGCGCTTCCAAATCGCGGGCCTGCTGTTCCACGGCCTGCGCGGCTTTTTCTTCCGCGAGGCGGATGGCTTCGGCTTCCTTGGCCGCTTTCCGTTCGGCCTGGCGGATTTCGCGGGCCGCCTCAATGGCCGCCTGCGCCGCGCGGCGCTCGATCACCGCAGGATCGTCAGGGCCTGGGCGGGCACGGAAGCGCGCCAGCATGGCGGCGCGGGCAGAATCCTGCTTGGACAGGCGGTCACTGAATTTATCGTCTTTGAGTGCGCTCATACCCGTGATTTAGGACGTGAGGCGCAGGATTGAAACCCCCCTCTTGCTGCCGTGGCCGCGTTTTACACAGGGCAGACCATCCGCTACCCTCGTTGACGAAAGACAACACGCGTTTCAGTGTCTGACCGAAAATTAAGTTGTGTGATTTCAGCAGGTTATGATTCTCTGTGTTTGCAAAGACAACGGAGATTCTCATGGCCTGGACTGAAACCACACGCGCGGAACATGACAGAGCCGGACTACGGTACGCAAGCGATGTAACCGACGCGGAATGGGCGATCGTGGGCCCGTTTCTCGAACGCCCAACGGCCGTCGGGCGGCCCGCCAAACACACGCGGCGGAACATCTGGGACGCGGTTCAGTATCTGGCGGCGTCCGGCTGCCAGTGGCGGATGCTACCCAAGGACTTTCCACCGTACTCGACCGTGCAGCACTATTTCTATCGCTGGCGCGACAGCGGTTTGATCGTCGCGGTCAACGAGGCGCTGACGGCGGCGCGCCGGCTCGCCGCCGGCCGGGCCGAAGCCGCTTCGGCGGGCATTATCGACAGCCAGTCCGTCAAAACCACGGAAAGCGGCGGA
>JAYWAX010000604.1:0-8918 GCA_043782125.1 Acetobacteraceae bacterium
ACCACCAGCGTGCCGGTGACCTGGAGGTTCGAGCCCGCCCCGGAAATCGAGATGCCGGACCCCGACGCGGCCGAGGTGTTGGCGACGATGGCGCCGGCCAGGCCTCCGACGGTGCCGGGGGACGTCACAACGGTTCCCGCCGCCTGGATCGAGAGACTTCCCAAACCCCCGTCGCCCACGATGAACTGGCCAACATTGGTGAGCAGCGTTTTCGTGCCGGTCACCACGATGTCGCCCGAGGCCCCCGTGGCCAGTCCAACATCGATCCCCTGCGACGGCGCGAGCGTCGCGTTTCCGGTTGCAACAGTCCCCTGTCCACCGATCCGCAGATGCCCGCCCCCGGCCTGACCGACATTCAGTTCACCGAGCAGCGTCGCGCGCGACCCGGCGCCCGTCACTTGCAGCGATCCATCGCCGGAGGCGGTCAGGCCCAGAGTCATGGCGGGGAGGGTGCCTGCGGCGGCGGCGGACAGGCTGGCCCCGTTGGAGACCGTCAGCCCGCCCGCCGCCTGGTCGCCAACCACCAGATCGCCCGTCGATTTCCAGGCCGACCCGGCGCCATCGACGGTCGCGGAGCCTCCGGAAATTTCGTCATTCGCGCCAAGTCCCGTCAGGGTTGAGCCGCCCTCGACTGTCAGCGCGCCGGTGCCGCCGATGCCCACGTTGACCGACACGGCGGCGGTCAGATTGGCGCCGGACGCGATGTCCCAGGACGCGAGTCCGCCGAATTGCAGCGCGGCGGCTGTGCCGATGCCGGTGATTTTACCGCCACCGGTCAGGAATTGCGCCGCGACGCCGGCATTTGGCGCGGTGGTGGACGGGTTTGCGCCGTTGGCGATATCGTTCCAGTTTCCGGCCGTTGAAAACGTGTTTCCCCCCACTCCCGTCCACGTCAGCACCTGGGCCAACTGCGCCATGGTGCCGCCGTTCGCGTCCCGGTTGGTCAGGAACAGTTTCCCCGTGTAAGTCCCCGCGAGTTGCTGCTGGTACGATCCGCCGCCCATGGTCACGGTCAGCGTTCCGGTTCCCGCGTTCAATGCCGCCGACCCGCCCGCGGCGAAAACCAGCTCTGGCAGATCCAGAGTCGCGCCCAGGTTGAAGGTCGACAGGCTGGCCGTGCCGCCATTGAAGACGGTTTCTACACCGCCGCTGCCCACCGTCGCGCTGACGATGCCGCCGCCTTTGGAAACGACTTCGAAGCCGCCGCTGCTCACGATGGTGGCGGTCGCGGCGCCGCCGGTGAAGACGCCCTGGCTGCCTCCGGCGCGGACGACCGTGCCAAGCGCCACGCCGCCGGGCAGCAGGGACTGGTTCCCGCCCGAACTCACCACCGCCGAAACCGCGAGGCCGCCGCTGTAAACGAATTCGCTGCCGCCACTGCTGACGACCGTGCCGCTGGCGGTGCCACCGCCGTAAACCGCTTCCAGGCCACCGCTGACGACCGTGCCGGTGGCGAGGCCGCCGGAATAAACCGCCTCGCTGCCCGCCGCGCTGACCACGGTGAAACTGGCGGTTCCACCGGCTTGTACCGCCTCGGTCCCGCCGCGCACGACGGTGTTTTTGGCGGTTCCACCCGAAGACACATAAAGGAAGCCGTTGCTGACGACCGTGTTACTGGCGGCGCCGCCCGCGAACACATAGGTGTTCCCGCCGCTCATGACCGTTCCGTTCGCGGTGCCGCCAGAGAAGACATCCAGCGCGCTGGCGTCCTGCATTTGCAGGTTCGTGGCGAACCCGCCCGCAGAAACCAGGGCGAAATCCCCGGTTTTCAGTGTGACGCCGGAGACGGTCTGGCCCGACTTGATGTTGAAAGTGGTCATGGCGTCCGAATACCTCGCGAAATTAACCCGTTCCCCGGGTCCGGCCGGAGGGAACGCGAACAGCGGGTTTTCCCGCCTGAAAACAAAACGCCATTCCCAACCGGTCAGCCGCAACCACTGCTCTGGGTGGCCAGGAAAAGCTTAACGCGTGCCGATGATGGCGCTTAATTCACGTAACCATATTCCGTGGGGCGAGACAATTGTCCGCGAGCGAGGCGCGGGCCGCTTGTTCAAATGAAACCAGCCGCCCGAACGGTTGACCCGTCGTGACGTCCTCGCAGCGTCATGGCGCGCCCCCGAGCAGGCCATCGGGCGCGGTATACCATTGCGCGAGTGGCCACGATCGGCTGCGGAAAGTGCCTCCCATCCGATCGCCGTGCCGCGCCCGCTGGCCCGATCGAGTCGTGCCATGACGTAGGGGAGAGGCCGTGCCATGACGTAGGGGAGAGGCCGTGCCATGACTTAGGGGAGAGGCCGTGCCATGGCTCTGGGCCGGGCGGGCCTCGATTTGACACGAACCGTGCCCGCGGCCAGGGATACTGGCGGATCGGAAGGACGGGCGATGGCGGGTATTTTGGACGGCAAGGCCGCGCTGGTCACCGGCGGCGGCGGCGGCATTGGGCGCGCGTCCGCGCTCGCCATGGCGCGGGAGGGCGCGCGGATCGCGGTCGCCGACCTGACGGCGGAGGCCGCCGCCGCCACGGTGGGCCTGATCAACGCCGGCGGCGGGCAGGCCATTTCGCTTGGCGGCGATGTGACCCGGCCACAGGACGTCTCGGCGCTGGTCGCGGACACCGTGGCCGCGTTCGGACGTCTGGACGTGGCGCTCAATAACGCGGGGGTCGCGCCGCATCAGGTGGGTTCGTTACAGCAAAAGACTCATCAGTGGTCGGAGGAGTCGTTCGACCGGATGATCGCGGTCAATCTGAAAAGCGTTTGGCTGTGCATGAAATATCAGATACCCCAGATGCTGGCATCCGGCGGCGGGGCGATTGTCAACACCGCCTCGGTTGCCGGTTTGCTGGGATTGCCCGCCAGTACGGCTTATGTCGCCGCGAAACACGGTGTCATCGGGCTGACCAAGACTGCGGCGTTGGAATATGCCGCCGCGGGGATACGGGTGAACGCGGTCTGCCCAGGATTCATTGAGACGCGGATGACGAAGCTGGCGGTGGCGGTGCATGGCGATCGGATCAAGGCCCGCACGCCGATGGGACGATTGGGCTCGCCAGAGGAAATTGCGGAAATCGTGGTCTGGCTCTGTTCGGATCGCGCGAGTTTCGTGACGGGCGCGGCCTATGCCGCCGATGGCGGCATGACGGCGGCGTGACCGTCCGATCCGGCGCGCATGCGTGCCGGATCGGAGATAACGGATCGAAAGCGATTTCAGTCCGGAAAGAACACGAGAGTCCGCAGTTCGATGCTTTCCCGGTTTGGTTTTTCCGCTGGCGCCGTTGGGTCCTCGAACGAGGTGTGGGGCATGAAGCGGGCGCGTCCGTCGCGTTGCGAGTCGAAGCATTTCAGCAACAGGACTTCGTCCCGGCTCATGGCGGACGCGTAGAACCAGCGGTGTGCCGCGTTCGGGAACAACGCGTAGATTTCTCCGGTGCGGTCGCGGTAGATCAGGTCCTGCCCGACCAGATCGCCGTCGGACAGCGTGGTCGCGTCGCATAGCGCCAGCGGCGCGTCGAGCAATGGGCCGGCGATCGGACGCCAGAGATTGACGATGGCAAAACGATGTTTCAGCAGTTCCTCCGCTTCGCTGCCCATTAGGTCGCGGACGCGTTGGGGGCCGGATAATTCGGTATAATCGCCATGGATACGGCTGACCGGCTGACGCGGGATGCCTGGTGTCCGGTCCTCGATCCCGGGCGTGCGGCGGCGGATCGTGTGGTCGAAGATCACGACGCGATTGCCGCCGGTCGCCGCCGCGACGATGCGTTCCGTTTCCGGGTAGTAAACCCGGCGTAATTCTTCTTCGTCGTACAGGTCATGGGCGGCGGTGGGCGCGGTCAGGAGCGCGAAGCCCTCGCGTTCCAGCGAGATATTTTCCGCGATCGGCCGCATGTCGTAAATCGGCACCATCAGCGGCGCGGGCCGCATGTTGGTCCGCGGCACGCCCGGCGGCGCGTCGTAAGCCAGGGTGTGAGGTTTTTCGTCCATGCGGGCAAGGTAGGTCACCTCGGCCATCACACGCGGAAGCTGTTCGAGGTTTACGGTCATGCGGCGGCTTTCTGGATCGCGCGCCAGACCCGTTCGGGCGAGGCGGGCATTTCGAGTTCTTTGACGCCTAAAGGAGCGAGGGCGTTGACGATGGCGATCATGACGCCGGGAAGGGCGCCGACCGTCCCCGCCTCGCCGCCGCCTTTGGCGCCCAAAGGGTTGCTGGGTGTGGGGGAGGGATTGCTGACAATCGAAATGGAGCACATGTCGTCAGCGCGCGGCATCGCGTAATCCATGAAGCTGGCGCTAAGCAATTGTCCGGAGTCCGGATCGAAAACCACTTTTTCCATCAGCACCTGGCCAACGCCCTGGGCCACGCCGCCATGCACCTGACCGGCGAGGGTCATGGGATTGATGACAGTGCCGACATCGTCGACGACCAAATAGCGTTGCAGATCGACGGTACCGGTTTCCGGATCGACCTCCACCTCGCACACATGGCAGCCGTTTGGATAAGTCGGCTGTTCCGGGGCATAGGTCGCGTGTTCGATGAAGCCGGGCTCCATGCCCTTCGGCAGGCGCGCGGGCAGGAAGGAGGCGATCGCAACCTGTTTCAGGGTCACTTGTTTATCGGTGCCGGCGACGGAAAAGACGCCATCGGAAAAGACGATGTCGGATTCACCTGCTTCCAGCATATGCGCGGCGAGTTTCTTGCCTTTGTCGATCAGCTTCTGTGCGGCCATGGTCAGCGCGGTGCCTCCGGTGACCATGGAGCGGGAGCCGTTGGAGCCCATGCCGAAGGCGACTCGATCGGTGTCGCCATCGATGAAGCGGATTTCGCCCGCGTTGGTGCCAAGTTTTTCGTGCAGGATTTGTTTGTACATCGTCTCGTGCCCCTGGCCGTGGGTTTTCGTGCCCATCAACAACAAGGCTGAGCCGCTTGGCTGGAACCGCACCTCGGCATATTCGGGCACGGGTCCGGCGGCCTGTTCGATGGCGTTGACCAGAGCGAAGCCGCGCAATTTCCCCTTCGCGCGGGAGGCTTCGGCGCGGGCGGCGTAACCGGCGAAATCGCCGTGTTGCAGGCCCAGAGCCATGTTTTCGCCAAATGTTCCGGTGTCGTAGACTTGTCCGAGAGCGGCCTTATAGGGCATTTGGTCCGGGCGAATCACGTTTCGGCGGCGCAACTCGATGCGGTCGATGCCGGTTTCTTCGGCGGCGGCCTCGATCAGGCGTTCCATCAGATAGATGGCTTCGGGGCGGCCCGCGCCGCGGTAAGGCGCGGTGGGGCTGGTGTTCGACAGCACCGCGTCGATCGACACGAAGGCGGCGGGAATGTCGTAAACGCCCGTCAGGGTGACGATCATGCCAAAAGGCGTGAGCAATTGGCGATCGGAGGCGATATAGGCGCCGATGCTCGCCAGCATGTTCAGGCGGATGGCCAGAAATTTGCCGTTTTCGTCAAGCGCGAGTTCGACGTCGCCAACATTGTCGCGGGCGTGTTCGTCGGCGAGGATCGCCTCCGACCGTTCGCAGCGCCATTTTACTGGGCGGTCGATTTTGCGGGCAGCCCAGAGGACGAGGCGGTGATCGGCGTATTGCCAGCCTTTCGTGCCAAAGCCGCCGCCGACGTCGTGGACGACAACGCGAACCTGGCTTTCGGGCACTTTGAAGATTTGCGCTGCGAGCATGTTGCGGACGCGGTGCGGATAATTGACGTCGGCGTAAAGCGTATAGCGATCTTCGAATTTGTCGTAGACTCCCAGAGAGCCGCGGGGTTCCATGTATTGGGCGTGAACGCGCGTGATCGTGTGGCGGCGGCGGACGATATATTTCGCCTTGGCGAAGGCCGCGCCGGTCGCGGTTTTGTTGCCGCGTTCGAAAGTGTGGGAAATATTGTCGGGGTTTTCGTCCCAGACGCGCGGGGCGTCCGGCTTCGCGGCTTCGGTCACATCGGTGACGGCGGGCAAGGCTTCCCAGGTGACATCGATCAGCTCGGCGGCGTCTTTCGCCTGATCGAGCGTTTCCGCGATCGCCATGGCGACGATATCGCCGACGTAGCGGGCGCGATCGGCGACCATCGGCGGGCGTTGCGGCGCGAACATTGGCGAGCCGTCGCGCTTTTTGCGGGGCATGTTGGCCTTGGGCATGCCCAGTCCGTCGGCGAAATAATCGGCGGCGGTGTAGATGGCGGCGACGCCGGGCGCGGCTTTCGCTGCGGCTGTATCGATCCCAACGATTTTCGCGTGCGCGTGGGGGGAACGGACGAACACGCACCAGGTTTGGCGCGGTTGATTGACGTCGTCCTGATAATGGCCGCGTCCGGTCAGCAGGCGCACGTCCTCGTACCGCCGGACCGGTTGTCCGACACCGAACTTCGTCGGTGTGTCGAAATGGTCAGCCATGGTCGTTCTCCCTTGAACCGGTCCTGTCGTCGCCGTGTCCGCACTGTGCCGCCCCTGGTGGTTCGGTCAAGCGGAGACATCGTGCCGGCTGTGCTGTCAACCGCGACGCGGTGCCACCGCCGGTCCCCGGGACGAGCCCGGGGGCGACGGGGGAAATTCGGCGAAAGCGCCTCCGATTACGCGAAATGCGCGGTAATCGTCCCGAGCGGCCCGTAATCCACCAGGAACGTGTCGCCCGCATGCGCCTCGACGGTGCTCGTGAACGAGCCGCCCAAGACGAACTGACCTGGCTCCAACGCGATGTCGAACGGCGCCAGCTTGTTCGCGAGCCACGCCACGCCGTTCGCGGGGTGGTTCAGCACCGCGGCGGCGACGCCGGATTCCTCGATCACGTTGTTGCGGTGGCACAGCACACCGATCCAGCGCAGATCCATCTCCATCGGGCGGATCGGCCGCCCGCCCACGATCAGCGCCGCGTTGCCCGCGTTATCGGCGATACTGTCCAGCACGCACCGCGGCTGACCGGTGATGGGATCGGCGCGGTGAGTCCGCCCATCCACGATCTCTGCCGCCGGCACGACGTAATCGACCGCGTTCAGGACATCGAAAATCGTGCAATTCGGCCCTTTCAACCGCTTGCCCATCACGAAGCCCAGTTCGCATTCCAGGCGCGGCTGCAGGAACCGGCTCATCGGCAGTTCGTCGCCGGTATTGTAAAACATGTCCGCCATCAATGAGCCGTAATCCGGTTCGTTGATTCCCACGGAGCGCTGCATCGCGCGCGAGGTCAGGCCGATCTTGTGACCTTTCACCGGGTTTCCCTCGGCGACCTTGATCGCGACCCACGCGCGCTGGACGGCATAAGCGTCCTCGGTGGTGAAACCCGGATACACGATGCTCGGGGCGCGTATGCGGGTGCGGGTCTTTTCCGCCTCGTGATAAGCGCGCGCGAGCATTTCGATTGTGGCCTGGTCCAGCATGGCGGCGTCTCGATCCCTGAATGTTACCTGGACGCGCCTATGCGAGCGGCCCCGCCGCGAGTCAATCTGAACCCAACCGACGAAGGGTACCAAACCATGACCGGCATCGAACACCGCCACACCGATTTGGGCGACGTGCGTCTGCATTACGTGACGGCCGGCGACGGCTTCCCCGTCGTGCTGCTGCACGGCTGGCCGCAAAGCTGGTACGAATGGCGGAACATTATCCCTGGCCTGGCCCAGAAATATCGCGTCATCGCCCCCGATCTGCGCGGTCTCGGCGATTCCTCGCGCCCTTTGACAGGCTACGACAAGAAGACGGTGGGCAACGATATCTGGCGGCTGCTGGAACGGCTGAATGTCGAGAAATTTTTCCTCGTGGGTCACGATTGGGGCGGTCCCACTGCGTATGCCATCGCCGCTGCGCATCCGGAGGCGGTGAAGAAACTGGCGATCCTGGACGTGACCATCCCGGGCGACGGCAGTGCCAATATCAGCCAGGGCGGGCGGCGCTGGCATCACGCGTTTCATCAGACACTCGATTTGCCGGAAGCTCTGATCGCGGGCCGCGAGGATATTTATTTCGGCTGGTTTTACCGCAACTATGGCCATCGTCCGGATGCGATTCCCGACGCGGACATTGCCGAATATCTGCGTGTCTACCGCCAGCCAGGGGCATTGCGGGCGGGGTTCGGCTATTATCGCGCCATCCCTCAGGATATCGCCGACAACGAGGCGATCGCCGCGACCTTCAAACTGCCCATGCCGGTGCTGGCTTTGGGCGGCGGATGCGCCTGGGGCCGGGGCACGGAAACGGTCGAATCGCTGCGCCGTATGGCCACCGATGTTCAAGGCGGGATCATCGAAAATTGCGGCCACTGGATGCCGGAAGAACAGCCCGAAGCCTTGCTGGCCCAGCTTCTGGCGTTTTTCGGCCAGGGGCCTTCCCGCGCGCCGTGAAGCCCATCATGCTGCCACCCTAAAGCGCGAAAAACAGGAGACGGGCCATGGCCGACGGCGGCACCGATACCAGAACAGCCCATGTTTCGGGCGAAGAAGCGCTGGCGATGCACGCCAGCGGCCGGCCCGGCAAGCTGGAGATACGGGTGACCAAACCCATCGTCACGGCGCGGGATTTGTCGCTCGCTTATTCGCCCGGCGTCGCCGAACCGTGCCTGCATATCGCCCGCGACGAGTCGCTCGCCTACGATTATACGGCCAAAGGCAACATGGTCGCCGTCATCTCCAACGGCACCGCCGTCCTTGGGTTGGGCAATCTTGGTGCCATCGCTTCCAAACCGGTGATGGAGGGCAAGGTCGCGCTGTTCAAACGCTTCGCCGACATCGACGGTATCGACCTGGAACTCGGCACCGAGGACGTCGACGAATTCATCGCGGGTGTCCGGTATCTCCGCGGTTTCGGCGGCATCAACCTCGAAGACATCAAAGCCCCGGAATGCTTCATCATTGAGCAGCGGCTGCGCGAGCTGATGGATGTTCCGGTGTTCCACGACGATCAGCACGGCACCGCGATCGTCGCCGCGGCCGGC
>JAYWAX010000605.1:0-8913 GCA_043782125.1 Acetobacteraceae bacterium
CACGCTGATGAAGGCCCTGGCGCATGTCCAGAGCGTGGTGGAACGGCGCAATACGATCCCCATTCTCGCCAACGTCATGATCGCCGTGCGCGACGGCAAGCTGGCGTTGACCGCGACGGACATGGAAATCGCGATCGTCGAGGACGTGACAGCCAGTTCCTCCCGCAACGGTGCCTGCACGGCGCCGGCCGCAACGCTGTACGAAATCGTCCGCCGCCTGCCCGATGGCGCGGAGGTGGAGCTGGATCATCCCGGGGGCGACGCGCAGTTGGCGTTGCGCGCGGGACGGTATGCAACCAGCCTGGTCGTGCTGCCGGTCGAGGACTTCCCGTCGATGACCGCGGGCACCCTGCCGCATAAATTCAGCCTGCCCGCGCAGGTGCTTCGGTCGTTGATCGACCGCACGCGCTTTGCGATCAGCACGGAAGAAACACGGTATTATCTGAACGGGATTTACCTGCACGCCGCCGACTCCGATGGCACCAAAGTGCTGCGCGCCGTCGCCACCGATGGGCATCGTCTGGCCCGGGTGGAAGAACCGCTGCCGGACGGCGCGGGCGCCATGCCCGGCGTCATCATCCCGCGCAAAACAGTGAATGAACTGCGCAAGTTACTCGACGAGGTCACGGGCAACGTCGAAATCGCGCTGTCCGATACGCGCATTCAGTTTAAGGCCGATCAGGTTCTGCTCACCAGCAAGCTGATCGACGGGACTTTCCCGGAATACGAACGCGTGATCCCGCGCGGCAACGACAAGGTTCTGCGCGTTGGCAAGAAAGACTTCGCCGCCGCCGTGGCCCGGGTCGCCGCGATCTCGGCGGAACGGTCGCGCCCTGTGAAGCTGGCCTTGGCGAAAGACCTGCTGGTTCTGTCCGCTTCCAGCCCCGAACAGGGCACCGCGAGCGAGGAACTGGACGGCGACCGCGTGTCCTATGACTCCGGGCCTTTGGAAATCGGCTTCCAGGCCCGCTATTTGAACGACATCACCGACCAGATCGGCGAGCAGGTGGAATTCCGTTTCTCCGACGGTGCCGCGCCGACGGTGGTGCAGGATGCGGCGGATCCCAGCGGCTTGTATGTGCTGATGCCGATGCGGGTCTGACGCGCGCGTACTGGGCTGGTTCCGTCATGGCTTGGCTCGATCGGGCCAGCGGGAGCGGCGTTGGCGGGTGCCTTCGCGGTGAATTGGCCGCCGATCTGGCCGCTTCTTGCGGGTCGGATATCTCCAGTCGGGATGGGCCGCGACCGGTGCTGGAAGGGACAAAAACCCGATGACGGAACCTCGGTCCACGCCGCGAGTCAGCGGCATTCTGGAAACTTCGCTTTACGTCGGCGATCTGCCCAGAGCGATTGCCTTTTACCGCGACCTCTTCGGCTTCGAACTCTTCTTTAACGACCCCCGCATGTGCGCCCTGGGCGTCCCCGGCGGCCAGGTCCTGTTGCTGTTTCAGCATGGCGCCACGTCCGAGCCGGCGCCAGGCCCAGGAGGCGGGTGCATTCCGGCGCATCATGGAAAGGGGCAGTTGCATTTGTGTTTCGCGATCCCGTTTCGCGAACTGCAAGCCTGGGAAGACCATCTGCTGGCACGCGGCATCCTGGTTGAAAGCCGCCTGGTCTGGGCTGGCGGCGGCACAAGCCTGTATTTCCGCGACCCGGAAGGCCATTCGTTGGAAGTCGCGACGCCCGGATTATGGCCGAACGCCTGATCGTTCGCGACGTCCTCTCCCCGTCACGGCACGCCCCCGAGCGGGCCATCGGGGGCGGCACGGGCGGTTGGATGAGAGGCGCTTTCCGCGGTTAATCGTGCCATTTTCGCAATGGTGTGCCGTGACCGATGGCCCGCTCGGGGCGTGCCATGACGTCGCGAGGGCGTCGCGAACGGTCAGTCGTTCAGCCGGTCGATATTCCCGCGCACGGGCGCCTCGTGGTATGGTTTCTCGCGAGCACGCCATCGGACTCCGCGCGAGGACACCGCCATGAAAGCCGGCCTTTTCGTTACTCTTGAAACTGAATCGCGTTTCGATGTTTCGGCCCATCTGCGGGAACTGACGGCGCAGGTGCGGACGGCGCGCGACGCGGGCTTCGACTCGCTGTGGTTTCCGCAGCATTTCGTGACGGGACCCGACATGCGGCAATTCGCCGCCTCGCCGATCATGGGGTATCTGGCGGGGATCTCCGGCGGCATGCGCATGGGCACGGCGGTGCTGTTGTTGCCGATGCTGAACCCGGGGTTGCTGGCGGAAGAAGCAGCGACGCTGGATCATCTGACCGATGGCAATTTCGTACTGGGCGTCGGGCTGGGGTACCGCGACCATGAATTCGCGGCGATGGGGATTGAGCGGAAATCCCGGGTTCCGCGGTTCCGGGAATATGTGCAGGCGATGCGGTTGCTGTTCACGGGGGAACACGTGACGTTTCATGGGAAATACATAACGCTGGACGATGTCAGCATCAGCCTGCGGCCGAAGAACCCGGCGGGCGTGCCGATTTGGATTGGCGGCACGGTGCCCGATGCCGTTCGCCGCGCGGCGGAACTTGGCGATTCCTGGCAGGGCGCGGGCGCGATGAGCATGGACGAGATGAAGCGCTGGTGGGGCGTGTTTCACGACGCGCGCGTCGAATACGGCAAATCTCTGGATTACCCGCGGCAGGTGTCGCGCGAATGTTTTTGCGGTCCCGACATGAACACGGCAATCGCGCTGGCCGCCGGTCCGATTTCGGCGAAATACACGCGTTACGCAGGCCACGGATTCGGCGGATTCGAAGGCGGGGCCGATGGGTTCCGGCAATTCGCGCAAGACCGCTTCGTGATTGGCGACACGGCATATGTCCGCGACGAATTGCAACGATACCGAGACGAACTCGGCGCGACGGAGTTCCGGTTCCGCATGAACTGGCCGGGTTTGCCAGAACAGGAGGTGCTCGCCAGCATCGAACGGGTCGGAAAGATCGTGGCCGGCCTGTGAACGGCGGCGAGGCGATCGCGCCGGGCCCGACGCGCGTGTTTCCCGATCTTCCCGCGACCGAACTTCCGGTCGCCGACGCGTTTCCCGCTTTGTCCGCCGCGCTCGACGCGGGCCAGGCCGCCGTGCTCGTGGCACCGCCGGGCGCGGGGAAAACCACGCTCGTGCCGCTGCATTTGCTGTCCGCCGCCTGGCGTGGCGACGGCAAAATCCTGATGCTGGAGCCCCGCCGCCTCGCCACCCGCGCCGCCGCGACCCGCATGGCCCAATTGCTCAACGAACCTCTGGGCCACACCGCCGGTTTTCGTACCCGCCTGGAGTCCGCGACCTCGGCGGCCACCCGGATCGAGGTCGTGACGGAAGGCCTGCTGGTGCGCCGCCTGCAATCCGACCCCGGTCTGGACGGTGTCGCGGCGGTGATCCTGGACGAAATCCACGAACGCTCCCTGGAATCCGACCTCGCGCTGGCCTTATGTCTGGATTTAAGAAAAATGTTGCGCCCGGAGTTGCGGCTGCTGGCGATGTCCGCCACCGCCGATGGCGCCCGCCTCGCCGGTCTGATGGACGCCGTCGTCATCGAAAGTCTGGGCCGCATGTTCCCGGTCGAGGTCCAGTTCGCCAAAGCCGATATTGCCGTCCCCCGGGAACTGCCCGATGCCATGGCGCGCGCGATCCGGGCGGCACTGGCGGCGCATGAGGGCGATATTCTGGCCTTCCTGCCGGGCATGGCCGAAATCCGGCGCACCGAAACCGCGCTGGCAGGCTGTGGCGCGCTGGTCTTGCCGCTGCACGGGGAATTGCCGCCCGCAGAACAGGATCGGGCGCTGCGCGTGGCTGACTCGCGGCGCGTGGTGCTTGCGACCTCGATCGCGGAGACCTCGCTGACCGTCCCCGGTGTGCGCATCGTCGTCGATGGCGGCTGGCGGCGAGTGCCCAGGCTGGACCCCTCGACGGGATTGACGCGGCTGGCGACAGTTCGGGTTTCGCGGGCGGCCGCCGATCAGCGCGCGGGCCGATCTGGCCGCGAGGCGCCGGGCGTGGCGATCCGGTTATGGACCCCGGCGCAGCATCGCGGCCTGGCGCCATTCGACCGGCCCGAAATTCTGGAGGCGGAACTTTCTTCTTTATTCCTGGACTGCGCCGCCTGGGGCACACCACCGAACGAACTGAAATTCCAGGACAAGCCGCCTGCGGGCGCGTTGACCGCCGCCGCCGCGCTGCTCACGGAACTCGGCGCGCTGGAGTCCGGGCAGATCACGGCCTTGGGTCAGCGCATGGCGGGCATCGGCGCGCACCCGCGACTGGCGGCGATGATGCTGGCGGCGGAGACTGCGGACGAAAAAGCCATGGCCGCCGATCTCGCCGCGCTGCTGGAAGAACGCGACCCGATCCGCCCGCCGCACGGCGGGCAGGGCAGGGCGCCCGACGCGCCCGCGGATATCGAAATCCGGCTGCTCGCCATTCGCCACGGCGATCCAGACGCCGATCGCGCCGCCTTGTCGCGGATACGCCGCGCCGCCGGTCAGTACCGCCGCCGCCTGCGCCTGCCCGCGAGCCTGGTAGGCGGCGGGGATCCTGGCCGCCTGCTGGCCGCCGCCTTTCCCGACCGCATCGGCCAACGCCGGGGTGAGCCCGGGTCGTTCCGCTTTTCCGGCGGCGGCGGCGGGCGCATTCCGAAGGCCGACAAGCTGGCGGGGGTGAATTTGCTGGTCGCGGCGGCGCTGGACGTCAAATCCGCCGCCCGCATCCGTCTTGCCGCGCCGCTGGATTCCGACAATCTGCCGGCCGCCTTGGCCGCCCGCGTGACCGAACAGGTCGAGGCCGGGTTCGACCCCGTTTCCGGCGCCGTGCTGGCCCGCCGCCGCCGCCGTCTGGGTCTTCTGGTCCTGAGCGACCGCACCGTCCCCGTCGATCCGGCGGAGATTTCCGGGATTCTGGCCGATACCATCGCGGGTCAGGCCTTGAAGCCGCTGAAATTCTCCGACGCGGTCCATCAGTTCCGCGCCCGCGTCGCGCTGATGCGCGGGATAGAGCCGGACGCGGACTGGCCCGATTTGTCCGACACGGCGCTGATCGGCTCGATCCGCGACTGGCTGGCGCCGCATTTGCACGGTATGGCGCGGTTGTCGGAGCTGGAACGGCTCGACCCGCTGGCGATCCTGTCCGGGCGGCTTTCCTGGGCGCTTCGTCAACGCCTGGATCGCGCGTTACCGGCGCATCTGTCCCTGCCCAAAGGGCGCGCGCCGGTGGATTATCTGCAACCCGTTCCCATCGCCGAGGCCCGCGCCCAGGCGTTTTACGGCATGACGGAGACCCCCAAACTGGCGGAGGGCCGGGTGCCCCTTCGCCTCGCGCTGCTGTCCCCCGCCGGGCGGCCCATCGCCGTGACCGCCGATCTCGCCAATTTCTGGAAAGGCGCCTGGGCTGACGCGCGGCGCGATATGCGGGGGCGGTATCCGCGGCACGATTGGCCGGAGGATGGGGGGACGGGGAGCATTGGCCAATCGATGACGAATTGAGGAAATTTTCCTCGAAATTACACTTGCACCAGTACTAAAACATACGCTAATAGTTAGGTATCCTCCGCGTCGGGGGATGCGGCCGATGTGGCCGCCAACACCGATCCCGCGTCGGGACTCTGATTGGGGTTGTGTCCATGCCCCAATAGTTAGCAGGCCCCCGGAGCGCAAATCGATGACTGGAGTGACGCCGCATAAGAAACCGCTTCGATCGGGCCAAAGAAAGAAGCCCTTTCAGCCCGCGATCGGAACCGACTTTGGAACAGTCGAAGAAGTTGAGGCGAAAACCCGTGGGTTTCTTGCTCGGGTCATCGCTTCGACCACTGCTCTGGCGATAGCCATAACCGGCGGTTACGGGCTCGTGACCGGAAATTACACCGCCGCGATCACGGTTTGGGCCATAGCGGGGCCGCTCGCCGGCGCGGTGATATCGCACTACTTTGGGCCGCAAAGGAACAATACAGGATGAACACAGTGACCCTCGCGTCGGGAGCGACGCATGAAGATGTGAGGGACCAGCGCCAGGATGCAGTCCGACCCCTCAAAAAAAATCGGGTTCAGCTCGACTTCGCGCCTCGTTCCATGGAACGGCTGAACACGCTCAAAACCAAGACCGAATCGTCTTCGTACGCGGAAGTCGTAAAGAACGCCTTGCGTCTTTACGAAGCCTTGATCGAGGAGACCGAGAGCGGAAAGCAGTTCCTCATCCGCGACGAGAACGGCGTGGTCTCGCCTTTCAGGATGTTCCTGTAAGGCGGCGCACAGCGTTGACCACGCTCACCGCGCGCAAATCCGGAAATCCGCCCCATCCCAACACGCCCGATTTGCCGCAGATCGCCGGGCCTCGCCCCAGCGCGAATTGATCCCGTCCTTCGTTAAACCACGGACATCGGCGACACCGGGGGCCGTCACGCCGACGTAGACCGACAAAATGCCCGGGTAGAGTTGCTTCTGGTTGTCGCGATGGCCCAATCCGAAGGACCCCTCCGTGCCGTCTGCGAAGAAATCGCACGGGCCGGCAAACACGGTCCTTCCGCCCGACTCAATCCGGCAATCGACCGTCCGGGCGGCTCCTGGGCCGGCCCAAAGCAGAGCAATCGCACACACCGCCAAACCCGCGGACATCCGTAAAAACGCAATTTTCATCGCATACTCTCCACTGTGTATCGAAGTCCTTATGCCGTCCCGCGCGCCCCATACCGCCCGCCCAGGGCGAGGCAGGTCCGCGCGCCGGGCCCGCGCTTTGGCAAGCGGCCTTGCCGTGGCCGCCGAGTATATCGGCCTCGCGAAGGCCCGAAACCCCACCCGTTCCGCTATCCCCCGGTCCGGGCATCGCTTCTTCCCGCCAAAACCCCGCCTCCCGCGTCCCGCCATCCCCGCATGAACAAGGCTTCATGAATGCCGGCGAATGAATTCTTGGTGCCTGCGCTCCCCGGTGCCATGTCCATCTGGCCGCTGCATCGCCTCCAGGATTCCCCGCCGCCAATGCAATCCGTCTCCCGCATCCTCCGCCTCGCGTTCATGTGCGCCGTGTTGCTGCTGGATGGGTGCGCCGCGATCGCCCGGAGCGCCCCCGAAAGCTTCGCGCCCCTCGTCAAGAAAGTCCTGCCCGCAGTCGTCAACATCGCGGTGACCGAGGCCGCGCAAGGCCGCAACCTCTACCGCGACCTCCCGCCCGAGCTGCGCGACACCCCGATGGGCCGCGAGTTCCGCCGCCGCTTCGGCGATGGCCGCGAACGCAGCCTGGGTGCGGGCTCCGGGTTCATCGTCGATCCGTCCGGTGTCATCGTCACCAACAACCACGTGGTCGGGCGCGCGGAAAAGATCGTCGTGTCGCTGACCGATGGGCGCCAGTTTCCGGCGCGGTTGATTGGGCAGGATCAACTGACGGACATCGCCGTCATCAAGATCGAGGCCGGGGGCCCGCTGCCCGCCGTGGCCTGGGGCGATTCGCGGCGGATGGAGGTCGGCGACTGGATTCTCTCGGCGGGCAATCCGTTCGGTCTGCGGGGATCGGTCACGGCCGGAATCATCTCGGCCGAGGGACGCGATCTCGGCGCCGGTCCCTTCGACAATTTCCTGCAAATCGACGCGCCGGTGAACCCCGGCAATTCCGGCGGACCGGTGTTCAACATGGACGGGCAGGTGATCGGGGTCAGCGCGGTCATCGTCTCCCCCACCGGTGCCTCCGTCGGTATCGGCTTTGCCATACCCAGTGAAACCGTCGCGCCCGTTGTCCGCCAGTTGCTCGCCAAGGGCTCCATTCCCCGCGGGTGGTTGGGCGTGTCGGTCGAGGACACCGATAACGGCATCGCGCTGTCCGACCTGGACCGCGCCGGTCCGGCGGCACGCGCGGGGATGCGGGCGGGCGACGTGGTGCTGGCGATCGATGGCGCCGAGGTGGCCAGCGCGCGCGACGTGATCCGCGCGGTGGCAATGGTAACGCCAGGGGAACGAACTCGCCTGACCGTGCGCCGGCAGGATCAGACGCTGGATTTTCCGGTCGTGGTGGGCCTGCGGCCAAATGCGCGGACAGAATAAATGTTTGGGCGGATACCAAACGTCCGAACGATTGACCTCGGCACGGCCTCTCCCTCGCGTCATGGCCGGACTCGATCGGGCCATCCGGCACGGCGATCGGACAAGAGGCGCTTTTCGCGGCTTATCGTGGCCCCTCTCGCAAGGGTGTGCCGCTCCCGATGGCCCGCTCGGGGGCGTGCCATGACGCGGCGGGGACGTTGCCATGGGTCAATCGTTCGTGCCGTTGGTTTAAGGCCCAACGCGGGAACCGAATAAGCGGGTGGGCCATCGGTCCAACGCGAGAACAGAATAAGCGGCGGGCCTTCGGTCCAACGCGCGGACGGGGTAACGGAGACGAACGATGCGTATTCTCGTGGTTGAAGACGACAAGGACGTGGCCGGCTTCGTGGTGCGCGGACTGAAGGAAACCGGCCACGTGGTGGAACACGCGGATAACGGCCGCGACGGCCTGTTCATGGCCGCCAGCGAAAACTTCGACGCCATCGTGCTCGATCGCATGCTGCCCGGCGGGATCGACGGGCTGAAAATCCTGGAAACTCTTCGGGCGCAGAAAAACGCCGTGCCGGTGATGATCCTCTCCGCCCTCGCCGACGTCGACGAACGAGTCAAAGGCCTGAAGGCCGGCGGCGACGATTATCTGACCAAGCCCTTCGCCTTCGCCGAACTGCTCGCCCGCGTCGAAGCGCTGCACCGGCGCGGCAAGGCCGAGGCCACCCAGACCAAACTCGTCGTCGAAGACCTGGAGCTCGACCTGCTGTCGCGGCAGGTCAAACGCGCCAACCAGAAGATCGACCTGCAACCGCGCGAATTCCGGCTGTTGGAATATCTGATGCGCCATGCCGGACAGGTCGTGACCCGCACCATGCTGCTGGAAGGCGTGTGGGACTACC
>JAYWAX010000606.1:0-8909 GCA_043782125.1 Acetobacteraceae bacterium
CCAACCGGCCCCGGTGGCGCCAGCGAAGAGAGCAACAGCTGCAATCGGGATCGCGCGATTTGGTCCGCGCCTCGCGGGCGGATCGGGTATGACCGCGCCCAGGGTTTCAGCTTTCGCGGGTGACGATGCGGCGGCTTTGTCCGTCGCGGCCCGACGCTGTGGCGGTCCGGACGGAGCGACGCGTATCGTAGCGTCTTCGTCTATTGGGGGCGGCATCCCGGCATCGTCATGAACATGGTTGAGGCCTGGATTCCCGGGAGATGGTGGCGCGACCGTGTCGCTGGAGGACGGACTCGGAGGATGGCAGAATGCCTGACCTGGTGCACGAGAGCAAGCTCGATATCACGGAGTGAGACGCCTGAGGCATCTGGACACAAAAAACGCGCGGGTTTGGCCCGCGCGTTCGATTGGAACTTTCCGGTTTGTACCGATCAGGTGCCGAGGTTGATGACCTGGACGCGCCGGTTGCGTGCTTCCGGGGTTTGCGGGCCGGTTTCGACCACTGGGCGTTCCTGCCCCATGCCCGCCGCTTCCAGGCGTCCGGGTTGAACATTGTATTGGCTGGAAAGATAGGCCACGACGGCTTCCGCGCGACGTTGCGACAGCGCCCGGTTTTCTTCGCGCGACCCGACATTGTCGGTATGGCCTTCGATGCGGAACCGGAAGTTCGCCAGCTCGGCGGAGGCGAGGGCCTTGCCCAGGGCATCGAGCGAAGCGCGGGCGGCGGGCGTCAGATCGGCGGACCCGCTGGGGAAGTTGACGGTGAGGTTGACCGAAGGACCGGCGACGGGCTCAGCCGCGACGGCCGCAGCACGGGGGGCCGCCGGACGCTCGGCGCGCGGTGCCGCCTGCGGTGCGGGACCGGCGGAAACAGGGCGAGCGGCCGGGGCGGGAGCGGCTTGCGGAGCTGCGGCGCCACCCATCTTAATCCCTCGGGTCGCACCGCTCGCGAGGCTGCCACTCGGCTTCAGCGCGGCGATAATCTGATCGGCCGACTGTTGGGCCGACGCGACGCCATTCATCGCAACCATGGTCAACATGGCCAGCGGAACGGCGGTGATGGGTTTCATGAACCCGCGCATGGTAAAACCTCCTGGGTCGGCTTGGAATAAAACGGCGTGACGAGGATACTAGGCCAATCGCTCTTCGAAATCAAATACTCTTGTCGCGGAATCCAAGAGGTCGCGATAATCTTTTTTTTCGGGATGCGAGATTCCGCCCGGACAAAGGCCGCCTTCCCGGGCGGCGGCCTTCCAGGGGCCCCGCCTATATCGCGCCCGCGTTTCTCCAGAGTGGCAGATGCCGTTCCAGGAAATTGACCGCCTCCTTGCGGGCGTCCTCAACGCTTTCCTCTGGCGGATCGATGGCCTCAAGTAACCCTTCGACGTCGGTCGCGCCGTTCCGGTAGTACGACAGCATCACCAAACCGGTGACCGGCACCGAGATGGGCATGCCGGTCGGGCGGCAGGCGATGCCCACCCGGGCGCGCGTGACCCCTTTTCGCATCATGCGCCGTGCGGCGACTTCGTTGAACCGCATTGCCTCGGGGCCTGGCGCGGTCATCGGCCGCACCGTCGGCTCGACCATTTCGGCGCCGGAAAGAATGGCGATCAGTTCCGCCGGATTGTCCCGCTGCCCCACCAGGTTCGGCAGCGCCAGCAAATCCCGCACCCGCCACGCGCGCGTGCTCAGGGCCTGGACGACCGGCGTGTAAAACGCCTTGCTCAATTCGGCTTCGCCCGCCGCGACCGCCAGCGTATCGGGCAGGTTCGCCGCCGGGGTCACCAGCGTCAGGCTGACATCCATCAGCAATTCGGTGCGCTCGCGCGAACTGATCCGATTCGCGCCACGAACGAAAATGTCGTTTCGCAATGTGCGCGGCGAGCAAAGATCCTTGACCATCTCCTGCATCATGCGGTCGGGATAGCGGTGGAAAATCTCCCGTTGCTTGGGGGTCATGGAGAGTTCGGGAAAATTGTCTGTCAGCTCGCTCGTGCCAGCCCATTCCAACTTGGCGTCGCTTAGCGCGTTCTGCAAATCGGACAGGAAACAGGGCGCCCAGCAATCGTTCATGAATTCGTGCGCGAGATAGCTGCTGCCCGCGTGGCGTAACATCTCCATGCGCGCGAGCACCGGCTTGCGTCCTACCATGTGGGACGCCTCCGCCTCGATCAACTCGGTCACCAGCTTGAAGCCTTCCGCCGCCCGGCGATCGCTGGGACCGCTTGCACGATTGCCGGCCTCGCGGATCAGCCGCGCGACGGGGATCATATCGACCCACCCGGTCATGGCGTTGTAGCTGATATGTACAAGGCCGCCGGGACGGACTTTCGCCCCCAGCAGGCGAACGATGCCGTTTTGGGCGGCCGGCGGAATCCAGGTCCAGATTCCGTGCAACGTGACGAAATCCATCTGCGGCAGTCCGCGTAAGCCCGGGTTATCCTCCCACTGGGCGAAATCGCCTTCGATGAACGTGACGTTGGTCAGCCCAGATTCGGCGGCCCAGGCCCGGGCGCCGGCGATATGGGCGGGATTGAAGTCCACGCCGTAGACGTGCCAACTGGGGTTGCTGGCTGCCAGCGCCATGGCCGTGAACCCGTAGCCGCAGCCCAGTTCCAGCATTGTCACGGGATCGTCGCCCGCCGGGATATCGGCATCGACGCCGCCAATGATGGCCCCGATCGCCATCCGCACCGGCGATTGGTTACGATACCATCCGATCGTATAAGGAATGTCCGTGACGTAACCGCCGCCCCAACCGCTCATGCCGCCTGATCCTTTTCCGAGAGGCTTTGTGCCTCGATGATTTCCGCGTCGAAGACTGGCTCGGCCGCATCGGATAATCGCCTGCGCGCGCCCGCCACCGGTTCCAGCCACGTATTCCACCCCAATCTGGGCGGTGGAACGCCGGCGACCGAGAGACGCAGGGGCGGGACCGCGTTCGCCTGTAGCACCGGATTGATCGCGAAACTGATTTCGAACCCGACGTAAGCGCGGACCAGCGACACCAGCCGGTGCAAAGCGAGCCGATCCGGCAGCAGCCGTTCGAACCCGGCGCGGTCCAGCGGTCCGATGCGCAGGACGATGCGGGCCTGCGGGTCCCAGGCCCGCACTCCGGCCGCCGCTGTCGCGCTGAGTTGGTTGAACTGACCGTTGGCGCCGATCCGGGTGCGCTGATCCGCCGGCAGGTTCAGCCAGGCGCCAACGAATTCGATCACCTCGACCCGCATGCCCAACCAATCGGAGATCATGACGCCCAGGCGCTCGGCAGAGCGGGGGCGCATCGCGAACAGGCCGGCGTAATGTAGCAGCGTGTCTGTGGAGATGAGCATCCGGTTCGTCAGATGGGCGGTGCCGTATCCCATCAGCGAGAGCAGGACTTTGGCGATCTGGTCTTGCGCCGGCGGGGTTTGCAGCAAAGCGATGTCGGCGGCGCGGGCGGGCCGGTATTTCGCGCCGGCGCGCGCGAAGAAGGCGACGAAGCGGTGACCAAGCAGATCGAGGAAAGCGTGCAACGAGGATGAGCGCGCGCGCGATGCCTGCACGACGGCATCCGTATAATGGCGCGGCAAAACGCCGGACGGGCCGGTCATGCCCATCATGCCGATGGTGATGTCCGGCGGACGCGTATCGGTTGCGCCGCCGCCGTGGATATCGAGAATATCGGCCGCCGGGAAGGTCAGGCCGGCCGGGGTGCGAAAATGCGCGACATCCGCCGGATCGGGACGCCGGCGGGCAATGGTCAAAAGCCGGATGGCTGCGTCGAAGGCGAATCGGCGCGGCGTCTGGGCCAGCGCCGCCAGCGGCGAGCGGGGTTTCATACCAGCACGCGGGTTCCGCTGCGGGCGGGCCAGGCGCCAGCCGTGCCGGGCCGCCCGCGCAGAACGGCTTTGGTCCGGGTAAAGCTGTTGATGGTCGCATGCAGCGCGAGGAAGCGTTCCAGCACGCTGGCCAGCAGGAACAGCCCGCCGGCCTGCCACGCCCTCGGGTCGAATTCCAACGTTACATCCAGCCCGCGGCAGAAAGCGCCCATCCGTCCCGGCGCTCGCGCGGTCCCCGGATGAGAGGTGACACCGGTCAGTGCCTCGATAGCCGTCGCGATTTCCGGCGTATCGCGGAACGCATACAGGCGCAGGACTTCCTTCAGGGCGTCGGCCCCGCCGGCGCCACCCGCGACCGAGAGATGTCCCAGCGACAAATGCGAAATCAGGCGCCAGAAACCCTGCTCGCGCATTGGCGGGCGCAGGGTGGTCGTTGCCGGGGTGACCGGGGAGATCGCGGCGACGGATGCGACGCCTTCGACCAGCCGCAAGATCGGACGCCCGCCGCCGTACGGGAGGTCGGTCGGCAGGTCGCGATTGATGCACAGCGTATCGATCGACAGGATCGCGCCGCCGGGCGCATCTGGATCGAGGCCGGGATCGTGCGGCGCGATGAACACTTCCGTGCCGGGCACGCCGGGTGCGGCGTTCCGGCGCGCGGCATGGTAAAATCCGCCGGGCGTATCGGGTTCGACGTCTGCTTCGGTAAGCCGGTGGAATGGCCGCCAGGGCCGTTCGGTGCCGTCGGAGCGGGTTTCCCGCACGCGTTCGACGGACCAGACCTCGGCGAAATGCGGGCGCCGCGAATCCGGCACGATCCGGTATTCGGTTTCGGTGTGCGTCACCTCGATCGGTTCGCACCGGTAGGAGAACAGATTGACCAGCGGGACGCAGCCCAGAGCCATGGATTGCTGGCCGATGGTGCGTTCCAGCTCGCCGATGGCGCGATCCAGATAGATGAAAATTTCCAGCCGGTTGCCGGCGGCGGTGAGGGTCTTGCGATCGATCCCGCCGATATCGACGAACAGGAATTTTTCCGGGAACGCGAAATATTCGGTCAGCAGCCGGAAGCCGGCGAAGCCGCGGGCAGACCAGGGCAGCAGGGCCTCGTCGTCGGCGAAACCGGCGGCCTGAAGGTTGAGGGCGGGCACGATCGTCGGATTTGGATCGGTCGCGGAATCGGCGAAGGCGATCGACAATGTGTGGCCGCACAGCAGTTCATACAACGGCAGCGTCTGGTTCGACGGTCCTTGCAGGAAAAAGCGCAGCTTATCGACGCCCAGTTGGGTGAAGGTCGCGTCGGCGGAGAGGCATTTCAGGGTGATGCGCAGCGCCGAGACGGCGCCCGCGGCGGCGGGGTTGGCGGGGGCAACGATCGGCAGCCCGGTCAGGCGAATGTTTTCCACTTCGATCGGCCACAGGGTAACCGGCGCCGCTGTCCGGTACCGCAACGACTCGCCGCGCACCGGTTCCGTATCGAATGCGGTATCGCGCGGCACAATGTCGGGGCCCTGGATATCCGCCGAGCAATCCAGCCTCGCCACCATGCACGACGGCACCGGCGACAGATAATGCGGGTAAAGCATGCCCAGAAGCGCGTCGGTCAGTTCGGGAAATTCGTCGTCCAGGCGATGATGCACGCGCGCCGCGAGGAAGGCGGCGCCATCCAGCAGCCGCGCGACATGGGGATCGTCCACCGCGCCGGGCGACAGGCGCAGGCGGCCCGCGATCTTCGGGTACGCCTCGGCGAATTCTGCGGCCAGGCGATGGATCGCGGTCAGCTCGCGATCGTAATAAGGAAGCAGAGAATCGGACATTAGTTGGACTCGTCGGCGCGAACCCGCACGTTATCGTTGACGGTATCGATGATCGTATCGAAGGTGACTTGTTCCGGGGCGGGATCGGCATGCAGAACGGCTTCGATTCGCAACCGCAGGGCCGCGTCCAGCCGCTGATCCTCGTCCACCAGATGCACGCGGACCGACAGGAAGCGCGGTTCGAACATGCGAATGGTCGCTTCGACTTCCAGACGCAGCCGGTTGCGCTCCGCCTGGTTGTTGAACACACCGGCCGCGAAGTCCGGTATGCCGAAACCCATGGGAGAACCGCGCAGTTCGGTCAGTTCGGCGGGCGGCGATCGCCAGCGGCGCCGCGCGTTCAGCAAGGCTTCCAGTTCCTTGCGCACGGACTGGCGCAAGGCCTGAAGCGCTTCCGACGCGGACATGGGCGGATCGCGATCGCGGTCGGGCGCGTCGTCGATCAGCCGCTCCAGCAATGGCAGTTGGACGCGTACCGCGTTGGCCTGGCTGACCGGTCCGCCCCTGCCACTCACGCGCCAAACCGGAGCGTGCCAATGTCCATGATGGCGACGTCGTCTTCGCCCGCCAGGAAAACGCGCTGGCCGACACCGCGTACGGGCCCGGCAGCGGCATCGGTCCAGTCGGTTTCGCGGCCCAGGCGCAGCAGATCCGTGGTGGGATCGCTGCCCGCGTAGATCGCGGGGACATAGACCTCGCCGTCAGGTCCTTCGGAGACCGACATCGAAACGCGGCGCCAGATCAGATCGCGCGGGCGCTTGGGCGGGTGGAACTCGGCGGAGACAATGCGTTCGGTGGGGATCCAGAAATATTTACCGGTGGTGGTCAGCACCTCGACGGTCCCGGCCAGCAGATCGTCGGCGTCGCGGAAATCGTCGAACGCGACGTCGTTATGAAAGCCGGGCGCGCGGGGCCGGGCTTCTTCCGCTGCTTCGGCACTTTTCGCGGCTTCCGCCATGTCGCCGGCCCGCAACGCGACCAGCGCCTGGAGTTGCAGACGCTGCACCTCCGTCGGATCGGACAGCAGTTCCGGCACGCGCCCGTCGCGGAACAACTGGCGCCGCGCCATGTCGGCGCGGATCAACTGGCGGAATTCCGCGACCACGATCCCGGTGCCCGGATCGATCGTCGAGGCGGCGTCGAGCAACACGTCGGCGCGCTCTGGATTGCCCGCGAACAGCAGCAGCTCCGCCAACAAGACGCGCGCGTCCAGGTCGGACGGCGCCTTGCGCACCGCGTTCTGCGCGGCGGTCACGGCGTCGGTCAGGTTTCCGGCGCGGAAAAGGGCGGCGGGCGTGTTTTCGGTCATGGGTGCTCCATGCGGGTCATCGCCCGCCGAGATCGGTTACAAGTTGGAACGACGCCGCGACGTCGTCGATCTGGTAGTGCGGTTGCAACTGCACGGTGCAGCCATAGCTTCCCGGTTTGCCGGGCTGTTCGTAAACCGTAACCTTCCCGGCGATCAAGGGATAGCGCGCGCGGGTTTCATAAGGCGCGTTGCTGCGAACAAATTTTTTGATCCAGTTGTCGAGCACGTCCTCTATCTCTTCGTGCGTTTTGAACGAGCCCACCATCTGCCGGCCCATCATTTTCAGATAGTGCGCGAAACGGGAGGCGCACAGAATGGTATTGATCTGGGTCGAAAGTCTGGCGTTGGCGTTGGCCGCCTCGGCGTTCGCACCGGTGTAACGTTGCGCGACCAGTGGGCTGCGGGCGGCGCCGAAAACAAGTTCGTCGGCAAAGGGAACGGCGGCGAGCGGAATAAGCCCGGCGTCGAGCAATTCGCGCTCCTGCCGGTCGTTCCAGACGATTTCGACCGATTTGCGAATCCAGACCGATCCCGGATCGGTCCGGAACGGTTCGATCGGCATGTCGGTCACCAGCCCGCCACCCACGCGATCCTGATCGGCGCCACGGATATCGCCGGGCCAGGCGCTTTGCGCAAAGGCGCGGGCGACGACCTGGCCGAACGCGTAACCCGCCGACATCCAGACGCGGTCCTTCGCTTCCGGCGCGTATTCCTTATATCTGAAGCCATCGGCGCGGGTGCCGTCGTCCTCCCACGGCGGACGGGCCAGCAGACGCGGCACGGCGACACCCAGAAACCGCGTATCCGGCCGCCCCGTGAGGGTGCGCCAGCGCGCGTGCTCGGGATTGCGCAGCGGTCCGGAGATATTCATCACCGTTGCGAGATCGGCGAAATCGTCGACGTCCAGCAGCGCCGGCGATCCACCGAGAATGGTGGGGCAAAACGCGGCGGCGGCGATCCCTGCCAGCGCGGACAACGCCCCCATGTCGTCCGTCCGCGCGGCCGGCGTTGGCCGGTGCCGGACCTCGTGATCGACGATCAAAAGCCCGTACGGTTCGCCGCCGGGCATGCCGAATTCGTCTTCGTATACCTTGCGGAACAATTGGCTTTGGTCGAATTCGCTGGCGCGTTCCAGATCGCGGCAGATTTCCGCCCAGGTAACGTTGAGCAGTTTGATTTTCAGCCGGGCGCCATGTTCGACGCCATCGACCAGCCAGGCGAGACCGCGCCAGGACCCTTCAAGCCGCTTCAGGCGTTCGTGATGCAAGACGGCGTCGAGCTGCTCCGAAATCATCGCGTCGATGGCCGCAATGTCGCGATCGAGTAAGCCGCGCCTGTTGCCCGTCCAACCCTTGGGCATCCAGAGTAACCATGCCGCCTCGCCCTTGGCGGCGAGGAATTCGGCGAAATGTTCTTCCAGCGCAAGGTCGCGTTTTCCGGCGAACCGGCCGGATAAAACCCCGGCCCTGATATCGGGCCGCTCCAGCACCTCTGCCCCGCCACTGGCGGCAACCGTTGGAACGGTGGGCTCGCCGATGACGGGGGCGGAGTCGTTCATAAGACGTTCCCGCCAGGGCCCGTGGGCCTGCGGTTAGCCGGACGCCGCAGGGATACGGGCCACCATGCGCATGCTGGTGGTCAGTTCTTCCATCTGCAACCAAGGCCGCAGGTAAGCGACCGCGTTATAGGAGCCCGGCTTGCCCGGAATTTCCTGCACGCGCACCTGCGCTTCCCGCAACGGATACCGCGCGCGGGATTCCTGTCCGGCGCCTTCGCTGCCGTTGACATAGTTCATGATCCAACGATTCAACCACGCTTCGACGTCGGTCGCTTCCATGAAGCTGCCGATCTTGTCGCGTGCCATCACCTTCAGATAATGCGCGAACCGCGAGGTCGCCATCAGGTACGGCAGCCGGGCGGAGATCGCCGCGTTGGCGGTCGCTTCCGGACGGTCGTATTTCT
>JAYWAX010000607.1:0-3215 GCA_043782125.1 Acetobacteraceae bacterium
GCGCTATCTGTCGGATGAAATGGACCGCCGGGCGCTGCTGGGTGGCCTGCGCTATGCCCGCCGCCTGTTCGAGGCCCCCGCGCTGAAGCAATACGTCACGGATGAAAGCCTGCCCGGACTCGCGCTACAGACCGACGACGAGTTGCTGGACTACGCGCGCCGGTATGGCGGCACCTGCTACCACGCGAGTTGCACATGCATGATGGGGTCGCACGCGATGGCGGTGGTCGATAGTCAGTTGCGGGTGCATGGGCTGGACGGGCTGCGGGTGATCGATGCCTCGGTGATGCCGTCGGTGACGTCCACCAACACCAACGCGCCGACGATCATGATCGCGGAACAAGGCGCGCTGTTCGTCAAAGCTGCGGCACGCCAGCGGCTGGCGGCGTAAGGGCGGCGTCTGGGCCTGTCTGGAGAAGGAAAGAAAAGCACCGGGGCGCTGCCCCCGTGGGCCGCGAAGAGCGGACCACGCCCGCGAGGGCTTTGCCCCTCGACCCCACCAGGGACACGGTCCCTGGACCGCGATCGGTTGGGGATATGAGAAGGGGGGCCATCCGAGGTGTTTCAACATCCGGGTCGGCCCCCCTTCTCATATCCCCAAATAATTGGCATCCAAGGCCCTGCCTTGGCGGGTTCGAAGGGCAGCGCCCTCGCGGGGTCTGGGGCGGAGCCCCGGTGCTTTCCTGCCTCTGCCCGATCCCCCTCGCGCGTGCCAGTCGCCGGCTCAGGCCGCGCGGCGTCCGCGGCCGGGGCCACCGGACAGCCGGCGTTTGATCCGTTCCAGTTTCGCGCCGATGACAACCAGCGGCGCGCAGCCAAGCGCCTCCCATCTGCGCGCGCCGAAAACAGGATGCAGTTGGATTTGCGGACCCGCGTTATCGAAAGCGCGGCGGTCGCCGCTTTCGAGGTAGGATTCGACCGGCAAACCCAGTGCGCTGAGCACGTCGTGCTCGGCCAGTTCGATGTGGTGATACACGATCGTGTCCACCTGTTCCTGGACGATGGTCTTGCCGTTGACCAGGTGTTTGACCGGGATCAGCACGTCGTCGACGAACACCGCGTGGTCGGGGGACAGTAGGACGTCGCGGCGCGGGCAGCGGGGGCCGAAGGCATGGGCGTGGACTCGCACTGGCCAGACCTCCGCCGGGTTGGGATGGCGCCGGCAATCGACGTGACGGTAGCCGGCCCAGACGACCGGAGCGGACCCGGCGAAGCGGGTTTTCACGATATCGCCGGCGGCGAGGCGTTCGACCGCCATGTCGCCGTCGCGCGTTTCGATCGGTGTGCCCGCCGCGAAACAGGCCACGGCGCCGGTCACGCGAACGGTCGCCTGGCTGTTGGCGACGTTCTCGGCGACCGAGAACGTCGCGCCCGAATAAATCATCGAATTCGCGGCGATCGTCACGGACTGAACGACCGTGCCGCCATTATTGGCGAACGACAGCACATTGCCCGCCAGCGTGGCCTTCGTGGCGTTGGCGACGCCGTTCATCAGGATCGTATCGTTGTTGCCGAAACCCGAGATCGTGCCGGTATAAGACCCCGGCGCGTCGAGGATCAGCGCGCCAAAATTCGAATCGAACGCGACATTCGCGGCAACCGAGCCCGGCAGTTCCAGGCCGGTCCGGTTGCTCGCATCGGTACCGCCCTGAATAAAGAACTGCCCGGTGCCGCTGTAAACGCCCGTGAACCCAAGAATTCCGGTCACGCCCGCGAAGGTCGCGTCGATCGTTCCGTTGTTGACGATATTCTGTGTGTAATTGCCGAAGGCGGGCATCGCCAGGGACGCACCGGCATCGGCCTGAAGTACGCCCGAGCCACCCATGTTGCCGGACTGCGGCACGGACAATGTGCCGCCATTGGCCTCGATGGTTCCGCTATCGACGACCGGCGTGCCCGCGTCGATCGCGCCGTTGCCGATCAACCGCCCGGTCGTGGCGCCGATCGTCAGGCCGTTGGTGGGCACGGACAGAGTGCCGTTGGTCAATGTCACGGTGCCGTTGACGAGCAGCGAATCGGTGGTCTGAAAATTCCGCCCGTTCGCCAGGGTCAGTGCGCCAGAAGCTCCGATGGTGGCCAGGCTGTTGTCGATCGTCGTGCCGCCCGCGGTGAGCACCGAGGCGGTACCGCCCAGCACGATCGTCGCGTTGTCCACAGCGATGGCCGCGCCGCCAAGAATATCCAGCTTCCCGGTGCCGGTGGCCCGCCAGACGCCGCCAGTCAGGGTCGATCCGGATCGGTTAGAGACGGTGACGCCAGACTGAACCGCGAGCGTGCCGCCTGCCGCCGTAACCGTACCGCTGTTCGTCAGGGTGCCGGTGGCGATGCTGAGCGTCGCGCCGTTGGCATCGGCGGAAATCGTGCCCTGATTGAGCAGTTCGAAATTGCCGCCGACGGTGCCGGTGCCATCGAGCACCCCGCCGGCCGCGATCGTGCTGGACGTGACGATTGTCAGGCCCGTGATATTGTCAATGGTTTTGGTGGTACCGTTGTTAACGATTATGGTCATTTCAGGATATCCCGAAGGTCATGGCCGGAGCGGTTCCGTTCCTTGCCGATGAAGCCACGTGCGCCTGCCCGATTCAAGAATAAAACGCTGGCCGTTGACTGTACAGCAAGGTTTTTTTGGTAATTATTCGTTAATATTAAAAACAGATGACCGGGCTTGAAATACAGAGCCGGCACAGACAACGCGCCGGGAACCCGCTTCGTTAACCGTTTCTTTACGGACCGCGCTGGGCAAACCGGAAAAAACGGCGTCAGGCGCGGCGCGTCATGCATTGTCGAAAACCTGTGGCTTTGGTGCGCCGCCCGCCTGGAAACCTGATAATTTGTTAATGCCCGGCAATTTGGCGAAGTCAGGTCCAAGCCGGCTTGGCGGCCCGGTAACGGGAACCGCCCCGCCGCTTGCGCACGGTTCGGGCTCTGAGCTGGCGCGGTCGCGGACGATCGCCATCGCGATGGGCATCGACGACAGACGCCGAAGCGGCCGCAAGCCGGCATCGTTGGCACGGATCGTCCGGGCTTCCTTCGTCATGGCACTGCTCGACCGGGCCTACTTCGTCATGGCACGGCCCGACCGGGCCTACTTCGTCATGGCACGGCCCGACCGGGCCTACTTCGTCATGGCACGGCTCGACCGGGCCTTCTTCGTCATGGCACGGCTCGACCGGGCCTTCTTCGTCATGGCACGGCTCGACCGGGCCTTCTTCGTC
>JAYWAX010000608.1:0-23707 GCA_043782125.1 Acetobacteraceae bacterium
TCCCCGGCAAAAACCAAGGCGTGGATGGTGCGCCTGCGCGCACCATGACGATGGCGTGCATCCGCCGCGAAGGGTCAACATCAAGGGCCGTTGGTATAAGATGTTCCGACTTCGTTACGCGCCCATCGCTTGAACGGCACCGCTGTGCCTCTTCCCGTCGTGGTGCGGCAACACCTTGCGACGGAGGGCACCGGATGGTCCCTCGCGGCGATTGCTTCGCGAACGGAGCCCGCTGGCGCGGGTATCGCTGGCCCGTTCGAGCCGTGCCATGCCTGTGAAAGTCACGCTGTCGCATTCAGGCGATTGCCCGGAAATTCGTTGTGGCCTCGCCTGACGGGACGGGAGGCAACCCCCCGGCCCCACCGGGCCGGCGTCTACAACCCGAACAGCCGTTTCGCGTTGCCACCGGCGATCGCCGCCACGTCCGGCGGACTTAACGATTCCACCGACGCGATATGTCCGATCGGGTCGTATTCCCCCATATCGTAGGGGTAGTCGGTACCGAGCAGGATTTTCTCCACACCGAACAGTTTAACCAATGATTCTAGTTGATTGGGTGTAAAAACGATCGTATCGAGATAGATTTTCTTCAGGTAATAACTTGGCGGATGCGGCAACGACCCGCGCGAATCGCTGCGCGCGCCCCAGGCGTGATCGATCCGTCCGGAATACGCCGGCAAATACCCGCCGCCGTGCGACGCAATGATTTTCAGATCCGGATACCGTTCCAGCACGCCGTCGAAAATCAACCAGTGCAACGCCATCGTCGTATCCAGCGGATTTCCGATCACGTTGCTGAAATAGTGATCCCGGAACCGTTGCGGCTGCGGATACGAGTTCGGATGAATGAACACCACCGCGCCCAGTTCCTGTGTTTTGGCCCAGAACACTTCGAAATCCGGGTCCGATAATTCCTTGCCGCCGACATGCGCCAAAACCTCGACGCCTTTCAGGCCCAGAGTGTTCACACAGTATTCCAACTCTTCCGCCGCCGCCTTGCCGCCCGCCTGCAACGCGACCGAACCCATCGCCGCGGGAATGCGATCGGCGCGAAAGCGGGCGATTTCCGCGATCCCCTCATTCACGCAGCGCGCGGCCTTGATCCCGATCTCCGCAGGAACGTTATAATAACACTGGCCCGGCGCCGGCGTGATCACCTGGGCGTCCAGGCCCATCGCGTCGAAATCGCGCATGCGCAGATCGAGGTCCACCAGGTTCGGCGTCCGGTCGGCGTCCTGCTTGCGGGTCAGAATACGGGTTTCCTCGGTATAAAAGGCCCCGCGCGGATCAGGCGTCAGATGTCCGGCGACAATGTCCGCGGCGGCCGGCACCATGGCGTGGGAATGAATATCCACGGTCAGGCTCCTCGGCCGGATTTCGCGCCCAGGACGGCCATGCTGGCGCGCGCTGGTGAGGTCGTAGCGATTGAATGGCTCGGTCACGACAGCTTCCCACGTTATGTTTCCGGCCAGATCAGCACGCCCCCGGCGCGCTGGTCAATCGACCCGGCGGCGGCGTAACCTGTGGCGATATCGGAGGCTGAACGATCATGATCCGAGTCACCAGCGTCCGCCGCCATGGCAACGAGTCCGGCCATCCGATCGCCGCCGCCGCGCGCGTCACCGGCGCCGGGCCGCGCGGCGGGGTCAACCGTCCCAGCCTCACCGCCCCGGCGGCGGCCAACGGCGATTTCACGGAAGTTCAGCCTTGGCGCGCCACCTTCGGAAACTGAAAGAACCCCGCATGATCGACTTTCCCCGCCGTTCGCTGATCGCTGGATTGGGAGGATTCGCTTTGGCGCCAAGGGTGGCGCGCGCGGATTTGGCAGCGCTGGCTCAGGCGGCACGGGCGGAAGGCGGCGTGACCTGGTATATCGCGCAAATCGACACTGAAACGGCGGAGCATATGGGGCGCGCCTTCACCGCGCGTTACCCCGGAATCCGCGTGTCGGTCATCCGCACGACGGGCCAGGTGGCGTACGAAAGATTGTTGCAGGACCTGAAAAACAATGCACCGCAATGCGACGTGTTCAGTTCCACCGACATCGCGCAATATCCGGCGTTGAAGAAGCGCGGGGCCTTGGCGGACTACCGCCCAGAGGGCGCGGCCGGCCTGCTGCCCGCGGCCGCCGCGACCGTCGATCCGGGATTCTATTATCCCTCGGCGCTGATTGCGCATTTGATTATCTACAACTCTGCCAAGGTGACGCGGGACGACGCGCCGAAGGCCTGGACCGACCTGCTGGACCCGAAATGGAAGGGCCGCGTCGCGACCGGCCATCCCGCGTTCAGCGGCTGCACCGGCGTCTGGGCTGTTGCGCTGCGGAAGCTTTACGGCTGGTCGTATTTCGAAAAACTGGCGAAGAACAATCCCCGCGTCGGCCGATCCGGCAACGACCCCGTCACGCTGGTCAACGCGGCAGAGTGCCTGGTCGGGCCCGCGCCCTCTGGCACCGCGTTCCAGCAGGTGGACAGGGGCAACCCGATCCAACCGGTCTACCCCAGCGATGGCGCGACGTTGTGCGTCGGTCCGTCCTCGGTCATGGCGGCGGCCCCGCATCCCAATGCCGCCCGCCTGTTCCAGGACTGGCTGATCGGCGAGGAATACGCGCGCCTGTCGGTCGCCAACCACAACGACCCGGTCCGCCCGGGGATGGCCCTCACGTCGGGGCAGAAGTCGCTTGACGAAATCAAGGTTTTGTCGGTGACCGTCGATGAGATCGCCAAGGGCGTGCCCGAGGTGATCGAGCAATGGCGGGAAACCTTTGGCGGCTGACCTCACTTCCATGCTTGGTCCCGCGCCTGCCGGGATGTTAGGCTTCGGTTCCGGCCCGCGCGGTACAAATATGAAAAGGGTGTGAATGTCATGGCGGTTTACATGAAGGTCGTTGGCAAGAAGCAAGGCGAGTTCAAGGGTGACGTCATTGTCCCGGCGTTTAAGGACCAAATTGCCCTGAGATCCGTCAATTTCGGCATGGGCAACCCGATGGACGCGGCCTCGCTCATGCCAACCGGGCGTACCATCGTGCGCCCGGTGACGATCACCAAAAGCATGGACAAAACGTCGCCGCTGTTCATGAACGCGGTCAGCACCCGGGAAGGCGCGACAGTGACCATCAGCTATTCCAACGATGGCGCAACGAACCTGTCGAAAAAGCAGATCGCAACCGTCAAGCTGACGAACGCCGGGGCGATGGACCTTCAACACGTTGCCGGTGCCGACGGGAACGCCCTTGAATCCATTACGTTTTCGTTCACGAAGATCGAATACACGTGGCTCGATGGCGGCATCGTTTCGGAAGTCGATGTCACGTCCGCCGCCTGATCCGAAGCACCCGATCCGGGCGCCCAGTTGAAATCCCGGCAACCGCGCCCCGGCGCCGCGAGGAACGATCCATGAATCCCCTGTCCGGGCGCCGCCAGTTCGGCGCCGGCGCGCTTGCTTCCACCTTCGCGGCGGCCGTGCCACGCGCGGCCCGCGCCGATCTGAAAGCCCTGGAAGACGCCGCGCGCGCCGAGGGCGCACTGACCTGGTACACGGGCCAGACCGACGCCGAAACAGCCGAGCTTCTGGGCCGCACCTTCACCGCGCGTTATCCGGGCATCAAGGTCGCGGTGATCCGCACCACCGGCCAGGTCGCCTATCAACGGCTGTTGCTGGACATCAAGAACAAGACGCCGCAGTGCGACGTGTTCAGCACCACCGACATTTCGCACATGCCGGCGCTGAAGGAACGGAAGGAACTGGCGGAATACGCGCCGGACAACGCGGCCCGGCTAATGCCGCAATTCTCGGCGCTGTCGGACCCCGGATTTTCCTACGTCACCAACGCCGCACGGTATTTTCTGATCTACAATTCAAAGCATGTGAAGCCGGAAGACGCGCCGAAAAAGTGGACCGACCTGCTCGATCCGCGCTGGAACGGTCTCGTCGCGACCGGCCATCCCGCGTTCAGCGGCTGCACCGGCGTTTGGTGCGTGGCGATGCGCAAACTCTATGGCTGGGAGTATTTTGAGAAACTGGCGAAGAACAATCCGCGCATCGGACGCTCCGCCGTCGATCCCGTCACCCTGCTGATCGCGGGCGAGGCGCATGTCGCGCTGGCCTCGGCCAATACGACCTACCGGATGATCGAACGCGGCAATCCGATCGCGGTCAATCAACCCACCGATGGGTTGTCGCTATGCGTCACGCCGTCCGCCATCCCGGCGAACGCGCCGCATCCGAAGGCCGCCCGCCTGTTCATGGAATGGCTGTTGAGCGAGGAATACTCGCGGATCGTGGCGGGCGATGGCAGCGAGCCACTGCTGACCGGCGTTCCTTCGCGTCCCGACTCGCCGCCGCTGGCAACCCAGAAGGTGATCCCCCAGACTGTGGCGGAAATCCGCAAAGGCATCCCCGAGATCGTGGAGGCGTGGCGGGATACGTTCGGGAACTGAACGCCGCGCGAACCGCCCGGCAAAGGGCGGTTCGCGTCATACGGTTCACCCGCTGCCGATCAGCACGCCGGTCGCGAACACCAACGCGCCGCCAAACGCGACCTGTAACGCGGCGGAGACCGGCGGCGTATCCATGTATTTCCATCGAATCCAACTGATGACGCCCAATTCCACCACCACGACGGCGATGGCCAGCACGGTGGCGGTGAAAAACGACGGGATCAGATACGGCAACGTATGCCCGATGCCACCCGCCGTGGTCATCAACCCGCAGATCAGCCCGCGTATCCACGGCGCGCCGCGCCCGGTCAGGCTGCCGTTGTCAGACAATGCCTCGGCGAAGCCCATGGAAATCCCGGCGCCGATCGAGGCGGCCATTCCAATCAGGAACGTTTCCCAGGTTTTGCCGCTGGCGAAGGCCGCCGCGAAGACCGGCGCCAGCGTGGACACCGACCCGTCCATCAATCCCGCGAGTCCCGGCTGAATGAACCGCAACAAAAAGGACCGGTGTGCCGCCGCGTCTTCCTCCGCCACCACGTTGCCCGGCAGGTTTTCGGCGCGCAGCCCATCGGCGCGGCGTTCGTGCTCCACTTCCGCGTCGGCGAGATCGCCCAGAAGCTTGCGGATGGAAACGTCGGTGGAGCGAATGGCGGCTTTACGGTAGAAATGCTGGGTTTCTTCCTCCATGCTTTCCGCCAGCATCCGTACCGCTTTTAAATTCAGCGGCTGTATCTGCCAGACCGGTTTGTGATGGATGAAACCGCGCACGTCCTGGCGGCGGACCAGCGGGATATGTTCGCCAAATTTTTCCCGATACAGGTCCAGCAGGCGGCGGCGGTGGCCGCCTTCCTCGCCCGCCATTTCGGTGAACACCCGGGCGCTGCCGGGATACTCTTCCCGGAGCCCTTCGGCGATGTCGAGGTAGATGCGGCCGTCCTCTTCCTCGTTGGCGATCGCCAACGCGAGGATCTCCCGTTCGCTCAGGTCCGAAAAATCACGCATGGGGCCTTTGTGACCGCCCGTGCCGAACCGTCAAGAGACCACGAAGCGCACGGTCAATGTGCCGGCTTGTCCGCCGCCGCGGGGGTTGGGACCGCTTTGGGATCTCCGGATGCCAGGCCGATCATCGCATAGACCCGGGCGCTGGCCGGCCAGAGGCGCATCAATGCGTCCCGCTTCACGTAAGCCGCCGCGCCAAGCCCGGCCAGGATCAGAAAGCTGGCCGCCCAGGCGGCGGTGAGCAGGTGGCCGGCGCGGCGGGAAGGGGGGTGCGGTTCCGCCGCCGCCGACAGCCGTTCAATTGCTGACGGAGCTGCGGTTTCCGCCGTCCGCGCGTGAATCGCGGCGTCGGCCGCCGTATCGGCCGCTGGTTCCTCGTGAAAAGAAATCTCCGTCCCGGGATCGGGCGGCGCCTTGGCCACCGGTGCGGCGGCCGCGGGTGCTGGCGCTGCGCCCTCGGACATGGCCGCTTCGTCCTCGATCAACCGGGTCGCGGTCCAATCGTGCGCGCAGCGGGCGCACCGAACAGTACGAGGCGGGTCGAGCAAAGCATCGGCCACATCGTAGGTCGCCAAGCAGGACGGGCAGCGAATACGCATGTCTTACCGATTCCCTGGAGTCTGAAACCGCGCGAGCGGCGCTACAAGTGTGGCAGTTTCTTCCGGGATGCAACGTTTTGTGGCGGGTCGCCCGGCTTTCGGCCGGGTTTTCTCCCATCCGCATACATTCGCGGGCCATTGACGCCGCGCGCCAGGGTCAATCCCGGGCAAAACCCATTCGCGCGTAAAGGGATTCGGCCGCCGGTAAATACCGCATGACGTCCGCGCGCCGCACGACCAATCCAAGCCCAAGCACGGCGACACCGGCCACCAGTCCGGCCAAGGCCATGACCCGGCGCTTTGGAAAACGGCGGATCGGCCGGAGAACCGGCTTGTCAGCCGGTGCCCGTATCTTTTGCCAAGGCAGAGCGAACCGCCGCGGCGGCTGGGCGCCAAAACGCGGCGGCGGCGGAGGTTCGTTTTCATACGGCCACAGCACTGGCACGCCCACAGGCGCGGGTTGGGATGCCTCCTGGACCGGCAAAGGCGCGACATCCCGGCTGATTTCCCATCCCGATTGGCTGTCGGGCGCGTCTGGCGGCGGGGCAGCCCGCGTCATGGCTTCTTCTCGCCACGGCTCCAGATCGGGCGCGGCCCCGCGCGCGAACCCCTGGGAGACGCGGGCAATCGGACGATATGGCGGCGGCGGCCCCAAGGCCCCGGTGGCGCGGATATTGACGGGGGTTTCGTTGCGCGCCGGTTGGGGTGCCATCGGCGCCAGCGCCAACGGTTCCAACGGCGATCTGGGCCGCTCCCCCGCCGGCACATAGGGCGGGGGGGGCTCCGGCGTGACCGCGGCCATCCGGCGCTCCGGAACATCGTGCCGCGCCGTGAGGGTTACGCCGCCGGCTGGCCGCGGCACCGCCGGCGTTGGCAGCGGATCGGCCGCCTCCGGGCCGCGCCCAGATCCGGGCGGGCCGCCTGGGATGAGCGCCAGTCTGGCCGCCAGCATATCCCGCGTTACATACATGACCTCCGGGGGCGGCGGCGCTTCCCGGTCAGCCGGCGGCTCGCGCGGCGGCTCCTGGGCGGTCAAGGCGCTGAACACGTGCCCGCAGCGCCCGCAACGCATCTGGGCCGCGCCCGAGATCCGGTCGTCCGGCACCTGAAACGCGACCTCGCAGGCGGGACATTGGATACGCATGGAGCCATCGCCGCTGTTATCTGGACTGGAGCGATTCCCCGCCCGGCCGGATTTGTAACACGAAACACCGCCAAGGGTCATTGCCCCCGCCACAACCTCCAGGGAAAGCCAGGGGCGCGGCGGCCGGTCAGGCCTCGTGCGCCAGACGCAGACCGGGATCGGGCCATGTCATGGACACCAGCTTGCCGGTGCCGGACAGCGTCAGATACGCCGTGCGGAGATCGGGTCCGCCGAAGCAGATATTGGTGCAGAACATGTCGGGCATCGCGATCTGGCGGATCAGCCCGCCGTCCGGCGCGATGACGCTGACAGAGCCATTGATCAGCGTCGCGACGCAGATATTCCCCGCCCCATCGACGGCCAGGCTGTCGAAGCGCTGGAACCCGCCCAGACCCGCCATCAACCGGCCGCCGTGCGGGGAGGGAAACCCTTCCTTCGCCAGCACGCCCGGCGCCACCACGTCGAAAGCCCAGAGCCGCGCCGTCTCCGTTTCCGCCACATACAGCGTCTTGCCATCCGGAGAGAGCCCGATGCCGTTCGGGGTCAGGACCGGGTGTGCGACCTCGACGATCTTCGAACCGTCCGCCAGCGCGTAATACACCCCGCCCCAGTCGCGATCGCGTGCCCGCGCCTTGCCCAGATCGGTGAAGTAGAACCCGCCAAGCCCGTCGAAGACGATGTCGTTGGGGCCCAGCAGCTTATTGGCGCCGCAGCGGTCGTACAGCACGGTCACGGCGCCGGTCGCCGGGTCCACCCGCAACATCCGTCCACCGGTATAATCCGACGCGGGGCCCGCGGGCCGCAGCATGTTGTACTCCGTCCGCCACATAAAGCCGCCATTGTCGCAGACGTAGAACGCCCCGTCCGGCCCCACCGCCAGCCCGTTCGGGCCGCCGCCGGTGTGCGCGATCACCTCGGTCGAACCATCCAGCCGCACCCGCGTCACGGTCTGGCGTTCGATTTCCACCAGCACGATGGAGCCATCTTTCATCGCCACCGGCCCCTCGGGAAACCGTAGGCCCGTCGCGATGGTCTTTATGTCGGTCATGGTCGTTGCCCTCCAGCAGTCCGGAACGAGTCTGGCGGAATCGGCGGCGGAAAGAAAGCACGCGCCGTGAACGCTTTGTTCAGCTTTCCCGGTCATCCTGCGCGGCATGCTTCCCGCCAGTATCCCGGCGCCCCTGCTGATCGCCTGCCTCGCGCTGCCTTTGGCCGCGCTGGCCTGGATGGCGCCGCTTTTGCTGCCGATGGCGGTGAGCGGCCTGCTGACCGCGGGCGGCCTCGCGCTGGCCTACCGGCATCTGAACCTGGTCTGGTCCGCCTGGTTGCTCGTGACCGGACTGTCCCTGGAAATGACCTTTTCCGATTTGATCGGACCAGAGGCATTCCAACCCGTCATCGCCGCCGTGAAGGGCGGCGAAATCGCCCTGATCGCGTTGACCATGGCGCGCGAGGGCATCGCCTGGGACCGTTTCAACCCCGCCTTCGGCTTCCTGGCGATCGCAGCGATGGGGGCAGTGGCCGGGATCCATCCCGACCTGACCGCGGCCGACATGATCCGCTCAACCATAGGCTCCGCCACACCCTTACTGGTGTTTTTCTGCGTCCCGCCCCCCGGGTGGGGCGCCGCGATGCGCCGCGCCGCCGGGCTGGTCCCCTTGGTCTCCGTCGTCCTGGGCCTGGGTCTGGAAGTCGCGGGATTGCGGCCCTTATTCGTCGACAGCGGCGGCGCCCGCCTGGCCGCGCTTGGCCATCCCGCCTTCCTCGCCGGAGTCTGCCTGCCCGCGATCTACGCCAATCTGCTGGCCTGGCTGGGAACCGGTTCCCGCAAGGCCGCGCTGCTGCTGACGGTCAACCTGACGATTCTGTTCCTGACCGGCGCCCGCGCCCCCACCGCCTATGCCATCCTGGTCGTGGCTGCCACGCTGTTGCTGGCGAAGGACGCCGCGATTCCCCGAGCCCGCCGCGCGATCCTGGCCGCCGCCGGGGCGATGTCCCTGCCCGTCCTGATGGTCCTTGGCGAATCCTTCAGCTCGCTCCGCCTGTTCACCGTGTTGAGCACCGAAGCGGCCAATCTCAGCGGCCGCGAACTGCTGTGGACCGCCGTGGAGGCCGCCGCGGATCAGGCCCCTTGGTTCGGCTGGGGCCTCGGCGCGGGCAATGTCGTCATCCCCCACGACGGCCCCATCGCGCAATTACTACGCACCTGGGCCGCGCATAACGAATACCTTCGCATGCGGGTCGAGGGCGGCGCGATCGGACTCGCCACCCTGATCCCGCTGTTCATCGTCTGGGTCGTGTCCCACACACGCAAATTACCACCACTGGAGCGGGTGACGATGCGTTTGGTCTTCCTCGCCTTCGCCGCGCACGCCGTCACCGACAACGTGCTGATTTCAACGCCGGCCTGCGTGTTTTTCGCCTTCGCGGCGGCGGTCTTCGCGGACCCACGGCGACGCTTGCGGGCGGACCCCGGCCTGGCGTAGGGAACCATCCGGCATCGTTGGAGGGACACAAACGCATGGCCCACCACTTCCGCCCGGCTATCCCGATGTTTCGCCTGGCAATCGGCTTGGCTACCCTCCTCAGCACGAACCTGGCCCAGGCCGATGGCGTGGCCTTCATTTTGAATTCCGCGAGTTCGTCTGTCAGCGTCGTCGATATGACGGCGCGGCGCGAGGTCCGGCGCATCCCGGCGCTGCGGGAACCGCACCACATCGTCCTGAGTCCGGACGGAAAGAGCCTCTTGATCGGCGATACGGCGGGAAACCAGGTGATGTTCCTCGACCCCGTTACCGGCGCCGTGCAACGCCGCGTGCCGATCTCGGACCCCTATCATCTGGCGTTCAGTCCGAACGGAAAACTGCTGGTCGTGAACGGCCTGGCGCGCAATCAGGTCGATGTCTACGACGCGGCGACCTTGGCGCTGATCAAGCGATTCCCCGTCGATTCAACCCCGAGCCATCTGGATTTCTCGCCGGATTCCCGCTTCGCGTACGTGTCGTTGCAGAATACCGGCAAACTCGCCGCTTTCGATCTGACCACGATGACACCGAAATGGACGGAACCGGTCGGCCCAACGCCGGCGGGCGTGTTATGGTGGCGCGACAAGGTGATGGTCGCGAATATGGGCGCCGATTACGTGGCCATCGCGGACCCGGCAACCGGCAAGGTCGTAGACCGGATCGTCACCGGCAAGGGCGCGCACACGCTGTTCCTGGCACCGGACAAGAAAATCCTCTGGGTCAACAATCGCGCCAGCGGCACCACCGTGGCGCTGGACGCGCAGACTTTGAAAATCGTCCGCGTCTACAACATTCCCGGCGGCCCCGACGATATCGACTTCGCGCCGGACGGCACGCTGTGGATCACCCGCCGGTTCGCGGAGAAAGTCGCGGTCCTGCATCCCGATACTGGCGCCTTCGAAACGATCTCGGTCGGCCGTTCGCCGCATGGCCTGTGGCTGAACCCAAAAGCACCGGCGCCCTGAGTCATGGAAGATCCCTTCGATCTGCTGGCCGGCTGGCTGCACGAGACACTGCTTATTCCGCTTCTCTACGCGCTTGGCATGATGCAGTGGGAAGACCTTGCCCATTTTTGGGCTTTGTTCGCGGTTTACGGCGGCTTGCAGGTGGTGCTGACCCTGGCGTTCTGTATGCCCCTGGAACGCTGGCGGCCGGTCGAGCAATGGCCGGACAACAAAGCCGTTTCCGTGGATATTTTCTACACGGTGCTGTCGCGGGTCGGCGTGCTGCCGCTGGTGACCTTCGTGCTGTTCTATAAAATTCAGGCCGGATTAAACGGCTGGATCACGGATCGAGGCTGGATTCCCCCGACATTGGAACATTTCTTCCCGGTCCTGCTTGGCCACTCGATCCTGACCTTCGCGCTTTACGCGGTCATTCTGGACTGCGCGGATTACTGGCGGCACCGCATATCGCATCGATTCCGCTGGTGGTGGGCGCTGCATTCGCTGCACCACGCCCAACGGCAAATGACTTTCTGGTCCGACGACCGCAATCACATCGTGGACGACCTGATCGCCTTTGTCTGGTTCGGCGCGATCGCGCTGGCCATCGGCGTGCCGCCGTTGCAGTTTCCAATACTTGTTCTGGTGTTGCGCTTCATCGAAAGCCTGTCGCACGCCAACGCCCGCGTCTGGTTCGGACCCATCGGCGAGCGGCTGCTGGTCTCGCCCAGATTTCATCGCGCCCATCACGGCGTGCTGGCGGCGGGCCAGGACAGTTGCAATTACGGATCGGTGCTGCCGTGGTGGGATATCCTGTTCGGCACATCGGATTTTTCTCGGACCTACGTCCGGACCGGCGATCCCTCGGGCGAGGAAGCGCTGGCGACCGGAACCTGGGCCGAACAGCAAGCGGCGGGGCTGCGGCGGATGTGGCGGGCGTTGGCCCCAGAAGTAACTGGACGCCGGAAGCCTTAACCTATTCCAACGCCAAGGCGCGCAGTCTTTCCCGCGCCCGCCTCAGGCTCTCGGATCTCTGGGCTGCTCGCGCGGGATCCCAGCTATTCGCCACAAAGGAGCACAGACGGGCGTTATACCCGAGGTTCTGAAACGCCACACCGTTTGTCTCCCGTCGTAGGTCGTCTCTGACATCGCGCGGCGCCGTGGATGCGAGCCGAAGAAGCAGGTTTTTAGGGTCGGGAACCAGATCGGGGTTGGCAGGCAGCCGATCCGCCGCGCGCCGTCCCAACAATTCACGGATGGCGTCGGAATCGGCGAGTATCCAGGCCTCGATCTCGCGAACCGCCACCCGAAGGATAAGACCCGCGGGCTCCTCCATTTCCGATATCCAGAGTTTCCTCAGCTCGGTTACACATGGCAGCCGATCCAGATCGGTGATCACAAGCACCGGCCCTCTGCGCGCGATCTCGGCAAAACTTCGGATGCGCGATCGCAAATATCCATTTCCTCCTTTACGCAAGCGCAGACCGGCCGAGAGACGATCCTTCCATTCGGCAAGCAAACGCAAACCAACCGCTTCCGTGAGTTGGTCTTCGGTCGCGAGATCGACCGATCTCACCGTCACAGAGCCAGCCGCTCCAAGCCTGTAGGTCTTGTCACCGGCAAGATAACCTCCGCAGGAGAAAGCCCAGAGGCGAGCGCGGCCACTTCGTGCTCGTTCGGCACGCGCGCCGTCGACCCTTCCGGTCCTGGTTCCAGTATCACGATTTCACGCCCATCTATGCCCTCATTGCTGAGCAATGCTTCGCTATGTGTGCTGAGGATAATCTGCCGTTTGCGTTTACTGTCTCTTCTCAGGCGTTGCAGCATCTGGGGTATTTGTTTAACAATCGAATCGTTAAGGGACAGTTCCGGCTCTTCGAGAAGCAGAAGCGAATTTCCCGACAAAAGCGACCACAAAAGTCCGATCAATCTCAGGGTTCCATCGGAAAACTGGTCTTCCCGCTGCCAACCCGCATGCGGCCGATGATGAACGTAACGTGCTTCAAGATGCGGCCTGCCATCGATATTGTCGCGAATAAATCTCAATTCCTCGAAGCGAGGTATCGCTTGCCTTAATGTTTCCTGGATACGCTTTAATCTTAAGTCCCTGGTTCTATCTTTCACTTTCGCCATTGATTCCAGAAGGCCTTGGCCGAACGGATCGTCGTCCAGCGGGTGACCGCCAATCCGATCCCCATATTTCAAAAGTTGCGGCACGACATGCAGATAAACCGTGTCGCTGAAAAAGTCCGCGATTTCCCGAAACGCCGCGTTCGCGTCAACTTGTTGCAAATGAGTTTGCGTCAGGCGGGCGGGGTCCCTTTTTTCATCCTCCGTCGGGCGGTCCAACAACAGAATTTGCGCGGCGCCTTTCCATACTTTTTCCTGGGTTACCAACGTCCTTTGGGCCCCTTTGCCTTCCGGCGCGAACGCCAGGAGATATCGCCAGGCCACGCCGTCCGGCCCGAAATTCTCCGCCAGTTCCACATCGATCACAACATCGCGCTCTCGACGCGCGTGAAGGCAGCGCAGCTTCGAGATGCCCTGGCGATCCGCGATCGCCTTCTGCAATCCCCCTCCTTCCGCTTTGCCAATATCGCGCAAGAATCGAAAAACATCGAGCAGATTGGATTTACCCGTCGCGTTGGCGCCAAGCAGATAGGTCGTATCCCTGAGCGGAATATCCAACTCCCGAAAATTCCGCCAGTTCCTTAACCTCAGCCTGCTCACCAGCATCGTCTTGTCCTGTTGCGCCCGCCGCCAATTCCAGGCGAACCGAATGCCCATAACATACTCGCCGGCTCACGCAGCCATCGGCCTGCGAATGATTCCGCGGCGCTGCCTGACGTCGTGTCCTTGGCCACATCAACCGCCCTCCTCGTCCCCCGCCTCCGACGGCGTCGAGAACGACTCATCCTCCGCGTAATTCGCCGCGATTTCCTCAACCACCGTCCAGGTCACATCGCCGGTCAGCCGCCGCATGTCCCATTCGGTGATCCAGCCTTTAATATATTGCCGCATCGTTCGCGTCGCGGTCCGTTCGATCGCGGCGGGCTCCGGCGGCTCCCATCCATAGGCGTCGCGATAAATTTCGCTCAGACGCAGGCACGCGCGCGCCAGTTCGTCGATCCCCGGCGCGCGCAGCCGGTTGGTCCGCACGGTGTGCGCAATATGGCGGATCGCCGTGACCGCGAGGCGCGCCTCGCGGTGCCGTTCCTTCAGCCGCAAACGCTCGGTCAGGCGAGACTCGTCCTGCCGGTCGTCGATCACCGCAGCCACGAAATCGTCGGTGATCGCGTACACCGCAACAATCCCCGGAAACGCCTTGGCGCCTTCCAACCCCAGCCACGACGTCAGCCAGGAATACGCCAAAGCACGGCGCAGTGGCGTGTACCGCCCGATCAGTTCGACCTCGTCGAACAGCAGGCACCAGCCCGCGTAACCCGCCGCGTGCAGCACCGCCGTCAGAAAATGAATGCGCTGCTCTACCAGCACCGCCGCCGCCGGCATTTTCAGATCGAATTTCCGTCCGCCGCCGCCGGAACCCAGCGCCTGGCGCAGGTCTGGCGCGCGAATTTTTCCGCCGGCCAGAAAGCGTTCGATCTGACGATGCAAACCCGAGGGCAACGCTTCCCGTTGCAACAGAAACAACAGCGCGGAAAAAACCGGCGCCAGAGCATCGCCCGCCTGATCCACCGCCAATTCCAGCGCCGCCATCTTTTCGCGGGACTGACGCAATATCCCCAACGCGCCGGTGATCGCGTCATCGTTCCGATCGGGCAAGATCGCCGCCCGTGCCGCCGCTTCGAACACCCGCGCCGGATCGCACAGCGGCGTCTCCTTACTCACCACAACCCGGCTCACAACGAATCCCTGGGCTCTCGCCACTTCCGCCAGATAACCCAGAAAGTGCGACTTTCCGGCGCCGAACCCGCCCGCGATGCCAAGCCCGGACCTGGGTTTTGCCGACTCAGCCCAAACCGATTGCAATTCCTCGTCGAACGCCTGTTCCAGCGCAGGCTCGTCCGTACCCATCAGACGCACGGCGGCCCGGTTCGGGACACCCGCCCGCAAGGCCTCGATGGCGGTGCGCGCATCCAGGTTCATAACGATACCATAACCAAAGGCGCCAGCGGACTTTGCCGGTCCCCAGGCCTGACATCCGGCCATATCCGCATTTCCAGCGCCTTGTACGTATCGAGCGTCCGTTTCGGATCGCCGGCGATCAACCCGCGATCGGCAATCCCCAGCAAAAACAACCCGGGCAAATGCTCGAGATCGTCGATCAATTCCCGCAACACCTCGTAAAAATCCATGACCGCAGATGGCGCGTAACGAATCCCCGCACCCGCTTTTCTGGTCGCGGGCCGGAGATCGATGGTAAGAAGCAATCCTGGCGCGCCCGCTTTCCGCAAAAAATGGCACAGAGAAATTAGCATCGCCCGCGCGTTGTTCCGCGCGATCGGGGCGGCGATATCCGCCTCCCGCAGCGACGCTTGCGTCTGCTTCTCCCCGCGCAGCCACCGATGCGCCACCGTATCGGTCACCGCGCCGCCAAGCGGGTCCAGGCGCGCGAGGCAAAGCGCGATCGCCGCCGCGCGAAAATCCCGCGCCAGCCGTGGATCGTCCCACAGATCGCGGGTCAGCCACTGGTCCCGATGCCGCGCCATGATCCCCGGCGCGATTCCAAAGGCCTCCGCCAGCTCGATCGTGCCAAGCGCGGTGCCGGGCGAAGGCCAGGGATATTCATGGCGGGTGAACAATTCCTCCAGATACCGTTGCAACAACCCATCCCAGGGCAGCACCCGGACCAGGGCGAAAAACATCTCCTGCGCCATGTGCAGTTTTGTTTCGCCGGTCGAAAGATGCGCGTGCAACAACCCGCGGCGGCGAACCAGCAGCGCGCATTCGCTTTGCGTTCCCTCCTGCGCCGCCTCGTCGCCAATGGCGAACTTGGCCGCCGCGCCGCCCGCCTGCAGGAAACCGTCGAAATATTCCTGGTCCAGCACCGCCAGCCATTCGCCGGGTTGCAGCGGTTGCGTGCGAATTTCAAGCATTGGAAGAATCAGCCGCGAACCGTATCGCGAAATAATCGTGCTGCGCGCCAGACTCGTCGTAAACCGTCAGCCGTTTCGCGCCCTTGGTGCCGGTGGAACCCCCAAGTTCGAAACGATGACCGCGCCCAGAGCGCGCGTCCGGATCGCGGTCGAGGCGCAGCAGATCGACCAGAAATTCCTCCATCGGATAATCCGCCGCGGCAGCGGGCAACAGAGTCAGAACCTCGTGAATGGCCGCCAGCGCGACCAACGGCCCCTCGCCCGTGCGCCAATCTGGCGCCAAAACGGCATAGGCGCGCAGCAACCGGTCGAGAAACGCGCGCGCGTTGAAACGATTGGGCCGTTGTTGCAACGCCTTTAATTGCCGCGCCAGCACCGAAGGCCGCAACCGCCGTTCCAACTTGCGCCCAACGCGGACACCCAGATTGCGGGCCTCGAGGTGGAGGATGACGGGATACGCGGTGATACGGCCATCCCGTTGCACCAACGTGACGCTGGCCGCTGCGGCCGCGGCCGATAATTCGGCCAGATAGGTGCCGCTTTCGAACGCGGCGGGAATGTCCACGGCGGGAAGCCGGGCCTCCTGCTCGACGAGGACCGCCAGGTTCGCGGTATTGTCCCGCAACGCGTTTCCGGCCGCCGCGGCCGCGCCAAAAGCACCGTCACGCGCGGCGTTCCGCAACTGCTTCGCTGCGCGCGAAACCAGCGCGACCTGCTGTTCCAGACGCGCCAGCCGCGCCTCCCACGCTTCGAGCGTCGCTTCGAGCGTTTCGGCGGAAGAAAATGGGTTTTCCATGGCGTTACTATGGACCCACGCGCGCCGGGTTCGTCAATGGCGGGCCTGGACCTGCTCGCCCGTTGGCATCTTCCCACAGACCTCGCCGCCCGGCAGACTCGTCCGCCAGAACCAATCGGAGGGACCTGCCATGGCACACCGCATCGGCATCGCCGGAATCACCGGCCGCATGGGCCACTTATTGGCTGAGGAAGTCCCCGCCGCCGGCGCCACGCTGATCGGCGGCATTGGCCGGACCGGCCTGGCCGCCTTCGCCGATCTGGCCGCGCTCGCCGCCGCCTCCGACGCTGTGATCGACTTTACCAATGCCGCCACGGCACAAACCAACGCCGAGGTCATGGCCGCTTCCGGCAAGGCCTGGGTGCTCGGATCCTCCGGCCTGTCCTTGGCCGACGAAGCCGCGGTCCAGGCCGCCGCAAAATCGATCCCTGTCGTCTACGCCTCCAACTTCTCCGCTGGGGTAAACTTGGTGCTGGCGCTGTGCGAGCGGATGGGCGCGGCGTTGCCCGCGGACTCCTACGACGCCGAAATCATGGAAATGCACCACCGCCAGAAGGTGGACGCGCCTTCTGGCACCGCCATCGGCATGGGGCGCGCCGTCGCTGCGGGGCGCGGTCAAAAACTGGAAAACGTCATGGAAAGCGGCCGCCACGGCCACGTCGGCGCCCGCAAAACCGGTGCGATCGGCTTCGCGTCGCTGCGAGGCGGTCAGGTCGTGGGCGAACATACGCTGATCTTCGCCTCGGGCACCGAGCACATCGCGCTGACCCATCGCGCCTTCGACCGCCGCGCCTTCGCCACCGGTGCCGTACGCGCCGCCCAATGGGCCGTGAGCCAAAAGCCTGGGTTGTATTCGATGATGGACGTGTTGGGGATGACGTAAAAATCCGCCGCAAAGGCACGACAAAGCGTGTTGGGCGGACAGGCGTTTGCCCGATTTCTCTCCGGGAACCACCCAACCCGGCGACCGGCAACCGCATCGAAAGCGGCGGCGGCGATGGCGGCCCGCGCCCAGAGTGACGCCAGCGCTTCGATCCGATAGACTCAACCTCTGGGCTGCGCCCAGTTGTCAGGAAGCCCAGGGACGGGGCCTGGCGTCAACATCGTCGAAGGGTCACACCATGGCGGACCGTATGGACGATCTGGAATTCGCCGTCGAACACGACGTGCCCATTCCATATCGGCATCGAATAAGTTCTTATTACCAAACGCTCGGTTACGGCAAACCCTACCGTTGGGCGCAATACGCCCAGGTTCCGTTCGCGCCGTTGAAAAAGCCGCTGGCGGAAAGCCAGGTCGCGTTGATCACCACGGCCGCGCCCTATCAGCCGGATAAGGGCGATCAAGGGCCAGGCGCGCCGTATAACGCGGCGGCGAAGTTCTACCGCGTTTACACCGGCGGCATCGACGGGGAGCCGGATCTGCGGATTTCGCACATCGGCATTGACCGGAAGCACACCGCGGCGACCGATATCAACACCTGGTTTCCGTTGAAACAGCTTAAGCGGCTGGCGGCGGACGGCCGGATCGGTGCGCTGGCGCGCGAATTCATCGGCGCGCCGACGAACCGCAGCCAGAAGGTCACGATCGAGCAGGACGCCGTTGAAATCCTCGCGCTTGTGCGCGCCCAAGGGTCCGACGTCGCGATTCTGGCGGCCAATTGACCCGTGTGTCATCAGACCGTGAGTCTGATCGCACGGCATCTTGAAGCCAACGGAATCCCGACCGTCATCATGGGATGCGCGAAGGATTTGGTGGAATTCTGCGGCGTGCCGCGCTTTCTGTTCTCCGATTTCCCGCTGGGAAATCCGGGCGGCAGGCCGCACGATGTCGAATCGCAGGAATACACCACAGAACTGGCGCTGAAAGTGCTGGAGTCCGCGATCGGGCCCCGCACCACCGTACAAAACCCGTTGCGATGGAGCGACAATCCCGATTGGAAGCTGGATTTCAGCAACATCGACCAGCTCTCGGCCGCAGAAATCGCGCGGCGCAAGGCGGAGTTCGATGCCAACAAGGAAATCGCCAAACAACAACGCGTGACCGCAGCCGGCTGACACACCTGGCCGGGACGATGCATCGTCCCGGCCCAATTTTCGAAGAATGCGAGGGAATGTGAGCGGAAAACTTCCATTGGCCGGGATACGCGTGCTCGATATCGGCACGCTCATCGCCGGTCCCTTCGGCGCCACCATGCTGGGAGATTTCGGTGCCGAAATCATTAAGGTCGAACAGCCGGGCATCGGCGATGCACTGCGTGGCACGCCAAAAGACGGCAAGGCGGCGCGGTCCGGCAATTGGCTGGTGGAAGGGCGGAACAAGAAATCCGTCACGCTCAATTTGCGGGTGAAACAAGGGCAGGATATCCTGCGCGAACTGGTGCGCGTCGCCGACGTGGTGATCGAGAATTTCACGCCCGGCACGCTGGAACGCTGGAATCTCGGCTGGGAAGATCTGCGAAAAATCAATCCGCGGCTGATCATGGTGCGGGTGTCCGGCTACGGCCAGGTCGGACCGTATTCAAAACGATCTGGCTACGACCGGATCGCGTTAGGGTTTTCGGGCTACATGTACCCCACCGGTTTTCCCGATCGTTTCCCGGTGCGGCCCGCTTTTCCCACGGCGGATTACAACACAGGCACGTTCGCGGCGCTGTCGGCGATGTTCGCGCTGTACGAACGCGACGCCAAGGGCGGCGAGGGCCAGATGATCGACCTCGCGCTGTACGAGGCCCCGTTCCGCATCACAGCGGACATGATGACCAAATATGCCCAGACCGGCGAAATCCGCGAACGCATCGGCAACCGCAATCCGACGTTCTCGCCCGCCGGAACGTTCCAGACTCGCGATGGCCGTTATGTCCAGATCGCGGCGGGCGGCGACAATGTCTGGCAACGCCTGGCCGCAGCGATCGACATGGCGCCGCTGGCCACCGATCCGCGCTATGCCAAAAGCCGCGAACGCATCGGCCGGGCGGACGAGCTGGAAAAGCTGCTGGCCGATTGGATCGCAGAGCACGACTTCGCGGATATCGAAGCGCGGTTGGAGCAAGCCAACGTCCCGTTCGGCGGCATCTATACCGCCGCCGACATCGCCACCGACCCCCATTTCGCCGCCCGGGAGAACATCGCGGTGATCCAGGACGAGGAGGAAGGCCCGGTCACGATGCCGAACGTAGTGCCCAAATTGCACGGCACGCCGGGCCGCATCGCCCATGCCGGGCCGCCCTTGGGCAAGCACAACCTGGAAATCTACGGCGGTTTGCTGGCGAAGTCCGAGGCGGAAATGCAGGCGCTGGCCGAAGCGGGTGTCATCTGACGCCACCCAATCCCGTTTGCCGGACGGCCGCGTGGCTGTCGAAAATCCCCGGGCGATTTCTCATGAGCGCACCTATATAATAGCAGCGTCGCGGACACGCCCGCCAGGAGACTGAACGTATGAACCATCTGGACCGTCTGTCCGACCTGATCCGTCACGCGCGCGCGGCCGGCGCCGACGCGGCGGACGCCGTCCTCGTCGCCGGAACCTCCCTCGCCGTCGCCCGCCGACTGGGCAAGACCGAACATGTGGAACGCGCCGAAGGTCAGGACCTTGGGTTACGCGTGTTTCTGGGCAAGCGCGCCGCCATGGTTTCCGCCACCAACGTCGATCCCGCGACCTTCGCCGCTTTGGCCGAACGGGCGGTCGCCATGGCCAAGGTCGTGCCGGAAGACCCCTTTGCGGGCCTCGCCGAGACCGCCGCGCCGCCTGACACCCAGGACCTGGACATGGCCGACAGCGCCGAACCCTCCGCCGAACACCTGATCGCCCGCGCCGCCGCGGCCGAGGACGCAGTGCTCGCGACCCAAGGCGTGACCAATACCGAGGGCGCGGACGCCGGGTACAGCCGGGGCGAGATCTACCTCGTGACCTCGGCTGGATTCGCGGGGCATCGCGCGGGGACCAGCCACTCGATCAGCGCCACCGCGCTGGTTGGCACTGGTACCGGGATGCAGCGCGACTACGATTATGATTCCAAGGTGTATCTGACCGACCTCGACGACCCCGTGGCGATCGGCAAAAGCGCGGCGCAACGGGCGCTGGCGCGGTTGAACCCGACGCGGCCGAAGACTGCGAAACTGCCGGTGGTCTACGATCCGCGCGTCGCGACCTCGCTCCTGGGCCATTTGACCGGCGCGATCAACGGCGCCTCTGTCGCCCGCGGCACCAGCTTTCTGAAGGAAAAACTCGGCCAGAAGATTTTTGGGAGCGGCATTTTCATTCACGACGATCCGCGCCGTGTTCGCGGCCCCCGCTCGCGGGTTTTCGACGGGGAAGGCACGCCGACCAAAGCGCGCGCATTGGTCGAAGGCGGCGTGCTGACGACCTGGCTGCTCGACAGCCGGTCGGCGCGGCAACTTGGAATGGGTTCGACCGGCCACGCGTCCCGCGGGACCAGCGGCCCGCCCTCCCCGTCCGCGTCCAATTTGTGGCTCGCCGCGGGGACGATGACTCCCGAAGACCTGATCGCCGACATTAAACTTGGGTTATACATCACCGAGCTGATCGGCATGGGCGTTAACGGCGTGACCGGCGATTACAGCCGGGGCGCGGCGGGATTCATGATCCGGGACGGAAAATTGGCCGAACCGGCGGCCGAAATCACTGTCGCAGGCCATTTACTGGAGATGTTCGCCAACATGACCCCGGCCGACAACCTGGTCTTCCGGCGCGGCACGGACTCGCCGACGGTCCGGATCGAGGGCATGACGATGGCGGGCGGCTGAACGCCCCTGTCGATATCCCCTCTTGCAAATTTCGCGCTGTTACACCAGCTTACAATCGCTTCAACAACAAAGTGACAAACCCAATGTCAGTTCGAGGTTCACGTCTTCTCGCGGCCGCTGCGGCGGTCTCCCTGGTCCTGGCGCCCGCCATCGCCGATGCGCGGATTGGCGGAGGCAGTTCGTCGGGCAGCCGGGGCGGCAACACGTATTCGGCGCCGCCCGCCACGCGCACCGCGCCCACGACCGCCGCGCCGATGGAACGCACAATGACGCCACCCGCGGCACAGCGTCCGGCGGCGCCCATGGCGGCACCGAATGCGGCGGCCCCAGCCATGGCGCCCGCGCGGTCCGGCTTCATGTCAGGCCTGGCGGGCGGTCTGATCGGCGCGGGAATCGGCAGCATGCTGTTCGGTGGTGGCGGCGGCGGCGGGTTCTTCGGTCACGGGCTCGGCTTCGGCGGCTTCCTTGGCTTCCTGCTGCAAATTGGCTTGGTCTTGATCGTCGGCCGCCTGATCTGGAAGCTGGTCGCACGCTACCGCCAGCCCGCCATGGCTGGCGCTCCCGGCATGTTCGCCCGCGATATGGGTCCCCAGGGCGGAATGCCCCAGGGACCGCAGATGGGCGGCGGCAGCGCTCCGGCACGCGTGAACGTCACGCCCGCCGACTTCCAGGCGTTCGAACAACTTCTGCAAGCCACGCAAGCCGCCTGGAGCGCGCGCGATCTGAACGCCCTGCGCGGTATGGCGACGCCGGAGATGGTGGGATATTTCGCCGAACAACTCGCCGATCAAACCAGCCGTGGCGTCACCAATACCGTCACCGCTGTTCACCTCGACTCCGGCGATCTGTCCGAGGCGTGGGCTGAAAACGGACGCGAATTCGCGACGGTCGCGATGCGGTTCTCGATGATCGACGCGACCAAGGACGGAATCGGCCGTGTCGTGGAAGGGAGCCTCACCGACCGGACCACCGTAACCGAGGTATGGACGTTTGTGCGCGCCCAGGGTGGGCAGTGGATCTTGTCGGCGATCCAACAGACGCGCTGAACCAGGCGGTTTCGACGTATCAACCCTGCCGCCGATCTGGCGGCAGGGTTTTTCGTTGTTAAGCCGGTTGCCAGATCACCGCCGGGCCTATAGCTCAGGCCATCGTCACCGAGGAGCGTCCGATGTCCGCGCTTGACCCGATCGCCTATTCCGACGCGAAGCTTCGCGACATCCTGTCCACGGTGCGCACCATCGCGATGGTCGGTGCCAGTTCCAACTGGAACAGGCCCAGTTTTTTCGTGATGAAATATCTTCAGGGCAAAGGCTACCGCGTGATTCCGGTCAATCCCGGCACCGCGGGCAAGGAGCAGCTTGGCGAGAAGATTTATGCGTCGTTGCGCGACATCCCCGACAAGATCGACATGGTCGACGTATTCCGCGCCTCCGATCAGGTAGGACCGGTCGTCGACGACGCGATCGCCATCGGCGCCAAAATCGTCTGGATGCAACTGGGTGTGCGCAATGACGCGGCGGGCGCGAAGGCGGAAGCCGCGGGTCTGGACGTCGTCATGAACCGTTGCCCGAAGATCGAATTTGGCCGACTGGGCGGCGAATTGTCCTGGAGCGGTGTGAACACCGGTATCATCCGCAACCGTGCGCCAGAACCGCCAACCAATCGGCGTTCGAAGCCTCGAACGCTGCCCGTCGCGAACGTCAGCTACGGCTTCGAAACGCGCGCCATTCACGCGGGCGCTACGCCCGACCCCACCACGGGGGCACGCTCGACGCCGATTTATCAGACGACGGCCTATGTGTTCGACGATGTCGATCACGCCGCGTCGCTGTTCAATTTGCATAATTTTGGATATATTTATTCGCGGCTGACCAATCCGACGGTTTCGGTGTTGGAAGAACGTGTCTCCAGCCTGGAAGGCGGCCGCGCCGCCGTTGCCGCCGCTTCTGGCCACGCCGCGCAGTTCCTCGTCTTCGCGACGATGCTGGAACCCGGCGACGAGTTCCTGGCCTCGCGCGCGCTGTACGGTGGATCGTTGACCCAGTTCGGTCTGAGCTTCAAGAAACTCGGCTGGCACTGCCATTTCGTCGATCCGCTGGACCCGGAGAATTTTCGGCGTGCGCTGACCCCGAAGTGCAAGGCAATTTTCATCGAGAGTCTGGCCAATCCCGGCGGCGTGGTGGTGGATATCGAGGCTATTTCGAAGATCGCGCATTCCGTGGGGATTCCGTTGATCGTCGATAACACGCTGGCGACGCCCTTTCTTTGTCGCCCGTTCGAATGGGGCGCCGATCTGGTGACCCATTCCACCACGAAATTCCTTGGCGGGCACGGCAATTCCATGGGCGGCATGGTCGTCGAATCCGGCAAATTCGATTGGGCGGCCAGCGGGAAATTCCCGTCGATGACCGAGCCGGAACCGGCGTATCACGGACTGC
>JAYWAX010000609.1:0-8904 GCA_043782125.1 Acetobacteraceae bacterium
CCGAGGTCGCGCTGGTCGGCGACGGCAAGGCCATCGTCGGACAGATGAACAAGGCGCTGGAGAAACGCCAGTGGTTCTATCCAAAGGATACCCCCTGGCATAAGTCGATCGCCGAGAAGTCCGCAGCGAACGCGAAACAAGTCCAGGTCATGATCGACGACGATTCCGCGCCAACCAACTATTACCGTGCCTTCCGCGACATCAGCCCCTGGATCCCCGAGAACGCCATCATCATCGGCGAAGGCGCCAACACGATGGACATCGGGCGCACCCAGATGCCGAACCACGGCGCGCGCGAACGTCTCGATGCCGGTTCCTACGGCACCATGGGCATCGGCATGGGCTTCGTGCTGGCGGCCGCGGCGGTGCATCCGGACCGTCCGATTATCTCGGTGTCCGGTGACTCGGCGATCGGCTTCTCGGGCATGGAGATGGAAACCGTCTGCCGCTTCAAGATGCCGGTGAAGATCATTGTGCTGAACAATGGCGGCATTGGCGGCGGTGCCGCGGCGCTGCCGGACAACCCGCTGGACGCGCAGCCCGGCCATCTGACGGTCGCCGCCCGTTACGACCTGATGATGGAAGCCTTCGGTGGCAAGGGCTTCTTCGTCACCGATCCGAAAGACCTGAAGGCGGCCCTGGATGCGGCGATGGCGCATCCAGGACCGGCCCTGGTCAACGTCCAACTGCACCATGCCGCGGGCCGCAAGCCGCAACAGTTCGGCTGGCATACGAGCTGATCCAGCATCCAACATGGCCGGGGGCAACCCCGGCCATACGTTTTCCCCGCGCGCCGCGACAGCGGCAAGCGCACGCGAAACCATTCTTACCGTTACGCGAAAGCGACGCGCGTCCAGCCGCGCCCGCCAGGCTTCTGCGGCCGGGCCGCGCCGTCGGCCCTACCCGGCCGCGAACCGCGCGAAACTCACCGTCAAGATTTCATAGATCGGCCGCTTGAACGGCACCGCCAACGACGGCAGATCGGCCAAGGGCGCCCAGAGCCAGGCGTCGAACTCGGGATGCGGATCGCGGTCGAGGCGGATGTCGCTGTCGTCCCCCAGAAAGCGCAGCGCGAACCAGCGCTGCCGTTGGCCGCGATATTTCCCGTGCAAGGCCACGCCGATCAATTCGTCCGGCAGATCGTATGTCAGCCAGTCGGCGTGCTCGCCGACGACCTCCGCGCGATCGGTGCCGATTTCCTCGGCCAGTTCGCGCAGGACCGCTTCACGTGGGTTTTCTCCCTCGTCGATACCGCCTTGGGGCAGTTGCCAGCCGCCCGCGGGCGCCTCGGCGTTTGGCAGATCGGCGCGCCGCGCGACCAGCACCTGGCCCGCCGCATTGAACAACACCGCCCCGACATTCGGGCGGTAGGGCAGACTGATCATTTTTCCCGTTCCGACAATTTCATCTGGGCGTCCGCCGGGGCCACCGCCAACGCGGAGACCGGCGCCAGCGCCAACCCGCGATCCGCCAGCCCCAGGCTCCACGCCGCGATACGGGCCACCGCGACCGGCGTCGGCCGCATGACCAGACCCAGAGCCGACCCGCGATCCTTCGCCTGCTGTTCCAATTCGGCGAGTTTCGCGTCGATCGCGTCGCGTTCCGGCGGGTCATCGACAATCAGTTCCACGTGCCGCCCCCAGGTTTTCGCGACCGGGCCGCGTTCCTCCCTCGGATCGATATACAGTAGGCCTCGTCCGGCGAGTTCAATCAGCACAGCCTCCATCTGATCGGTCATCGCGGCCAGGCGTTCGCCGCGCATGGTCCCGATCACGCCGGTCGCGCCCACGTACCCCTCGATCCGGCTGAGGGCCCACCGCAGATTACGGGCATTGGCGGCGGCGGGCGCGCTGGTCAACAGCGTCTCCGGCCCGGGGTCGTTCAGGGGAAAGCCGGTGGGTTCCAGCGGCAGCGCGATCAGATATTCGTGACCCAGCGTGCGCGCCGTGGTCAGAAGCCGCGTGAGATTGCGCGCGTACGGCGACACCGCGAGCGACACTGCGCCCGGCAGCGCGCGGATCGCAGCCTCGCTTTCGGATTCGTTCAGGCCAATCCCCGCCACCAGCACCCCAACACGGGGCCGGCGCGAACCGTGGTCGAAACCCGCCGCGTAGATTTGCATCGGGGTGCGTCCATCGGGCGCGATGCGGGGCAACTGGCCGGTCAGCCCGTCACTTGCGGGTTCCAGCAGCGACGGATCGGGATCGGCGAGCGGCCCGGGGGTATCGCGTCCCGCAATGACGCTGGCGGATCCGACGGGGCGCGCCACCACACGGACCAGCGGCGTTTCCTGCCCGGCATGAACCGCATGGTTCTCAGGACCCGCGCCATGCGTCACACGGGTTTGCTTACCGGGCGGACCAAGCCACTCGACGACGCCCCCGCCCATCGCCATCAGCGACACGACGGAGATCCAAAACACGCCCAACCGCCGCCAGCCGTTCCGATGGCCAGGGTTCCGCCGATCGTTCGTGTCCGCCATCGCGTCTCCCTACCGCGCCGAAGCGCTTCGCTGCCGGATCATCGCCTGCGCGAGAACGACGGCCTGCTGTAGCTGGAAATCCGTTTCATCGGGTTTCAACGGATCGAATTTCGGGAAGCCTTCAGGCGGCTTATCCGGGATCTGCTTGGCGATCGGCGGTAGATCGGTCCGTGGCGGCAGGGTTTGCGCAGGCGTGCCGCCGCTGTTGCTGAGCACGCGGTTGTAATCCGACTCGCGCTCCAACCCGAAGCTGGCCGGCCCTTCCCGTGTTTCCCGCACCGTCACGTCGGGCACGATCCCGGTCGCCTGGATCGAGCGGCCGGACGGCGTGTAGTACCGCGCCGTGGTCAGCCGCATCGCGCCGCCGCCCTGCAGCGGGATCACGGTTTGCACGGACCCCTTACCGAAGCTCTTGGTGCCCAGAAGCACAGCCCGGCGGTGGTCCTGCAGCGCGCCCGCGACGATTTCCGACGCCGAAGCCGAGCCGCCATTGATGAGCACAACCAGCGGTATGCCGCCAATGATATCCTGGCCACGGGCATCCCAGCGCTGGCTGTCTTCCGAGTGGCGGGCGCGTGTGGAGACGATTTCGCCCTGCTCGACGAAGGCCGAGGACACCGCGATCGCCTGATCCAGCAGCCCGCCCGGATCGTTGCGGAGATCCAGGATCAGACCGCGGAGGTTGCCGCCCGCCTGCGCCTTCAACGCCTTGACGGCGGCGCGCACGCCCGCGTCGGCTTTTTCGGTGAACTGCGACAGCCGGAGGTAACCGATGCCGTCCGGTTCCATCCGGTATTTGACAACCTGGATCTTGATGACCTCGCGGACCACCCCGATTTCGAGCGGCTTGTCGGAGCCTTCGCGTTTGATCGTCAGCACGATCCGGGAATTGGGGGCGCCGCGCATGCGGTCCACGGCCTCGTTCAACGTCAGGCCAAGAACGGTCTTGCCATCCAGCGCGGTGATGATATCGCCCGACTTGATGCCCGCGCGGAAGGCCGGGGTATCGTCGATCGGAGAGACGACCTTGATCAGGCCCTTTTCCTCGGTAACTTCCAGCCCGAGCCCGCCGAACTCGCCCTTCGTCTGGACCTGCATGTCCTTGAACGCCTTGGCGTTCATATAGGAGCTGTGCGGATCCAGCCCGGTCAACATCCCGTTGATGGCGTTTTCCAGGACTTCCTTGTCCTTGACCGGATCGACATATTCGGCGCGGACGCGTTCGAACACGTCGCCGAAGACCTTCAAGAACTGGCTGGCCTCGGCGCGGGACTGATCCTGCGCGACAGCGCGGCCGAGAACACTCGCGGCCGGACCGAAAGCGGCGCCGGCGACGAACGCCGCGCCCACCAATAAGCCGTACCGGAAACGCCGCTGGCGGAAGTTCATGCTATCTACCCCTTTGGCCCCGTGGCCGTCCGACAATCCCGGCCGGCCAGGGAAATCGCCCAAAGGGGAGATCGCCCAAACCGCAAGGCCGATGGTTGCCCGTCGCACAAGACTCGTAATCTCATCTTTTCGCGCGGCCCGGTAGCCAGCGTCCAGCATTCATTTTCATAGAGTGCAAAAGCTAACGAAATATTACCTTTCGCGCCGCCTCCCGCACATTCCAGGGACGCGTCCGGCGGCGCCCGGTTACCCGGCGGACCGAATCCAGGGCGCGGGATTTACCGGACGCCCCCCCTTGCGAAGTTCGAGATAAAGAACCGGCGGGGCCGCCGCGCCGGCCGATCCATCCGGGTCGGATCGCATGGCGCCGATCGGATCGCCCGCCGCGACGGACCGGCCCGGGGCAACCAGCGTCCGGTCCAGGCCAGACAGCACAGCATGATGACCCCCGCCGCAATCGACAATCACAAGCATACCGTAACCCCGGAACGGCTCCGCAAACACCACCGCCCCCGCGCAAGGCGCCATCACCTGGGCGTCGGACTCGGTTTGCCAGGACTGCCCCGTCGCGGGCTCGCCATCCTCCGGATCGCCCCAGCCGCGCAGCAGCGTGCCCGAAACCGGTTGCACCAGTTGCCCCGCGGGTTTCGCGTTTGCGGCCAGTGTCCCCGCCCCGGCGGCGCGGCTCATCGCCGCCTGGCGCATCCGCGCGGCCTCGGCGGCGGCGGTCTTTTGGTCGCGCTCAGCCCGCAGCACGTCCTCGCGCGCTTTGGCTTCTTCCAGACGGCGTTGAGTTTCCAGGGTCTGCAGCATGTCGCGCAGAGTCTTCGCGCGCGCCGCCTCCGCCGCGGCACGGCGGGCGGCGGCGGTTGCTTCCTGCTCCGCGGCGTCGCGCCGCGCCTGGATTTCGGCCAGTTGCGGCGCCAGCGCATCGGCCTCGCGCGCCCGCGCGGCCTCCGCCGCCGCCAATCTGGGCGCGGTCTCCGTCGCGGCATGGGTCGCCGCCTCCAGCGCTTTCCGGTCCTCGGTCAACGCGTCCACATCGGCCACTGCCTGGCGGGCGAGGTAACGCACCAGGATCAGCCCGCGGATCGTGTCCTCCGGCGGCAGCGGCGATCCGAGCATGGTATCCATTGGATATTTCGACATCCGGAGCATCGCGGGCAGCAGCCGTTGCAAGATCGCCTCCCGCTTCCCGATCCGTTCCTGCGCCTCGGCCCGCGCGCGCTCCAGCGTTTCCAGGTACGCCTTCATGTCCCGCGCCGCCGCCCCGGCCCGGTTCAAACGCTCGACGGCGGCGGTCTGCGCGGCGGTGAGACGCTTTTCTTCGGCCAAGACCTTGGCGAGGTTTTCGGTCGCCTCCCTTTGGGCCGCCGTCTCGATCGCGCGGATTCGTTCGGCGTCCTCCATTTGGCGGCGCGTTGTCTCCTCCCGATCCAACCGCGCGGCGGCCGCATCCGGCGGCGGCCCTTGCGCCAAACCATGCCCTCCTGCCGCCGCCAGCAAGACGAAGGCGAGGAAAACCCTATTCCGCCGCGCGCGCCGCATCGGCCTGGAGGATCGATCGTCCCGTCATCTCCCGCGGCACTGCCAGCCCCATCAGACTGAGCAGCGTCGGCGCAAGATCCGACAGCCGCCCGTCCCGAATGTGGCCCGAGGCGCCGTTCATAACCACAACCGGCACCCGGTTCGTGGTGTGGGAGGTGTGAGGACCGCCGGTTTCGGGGTCTTTCATCGTCTCGCAATTGCCGTGATCGGCAGACACGACCAACGCGCCGCCCGCCGCCTTCAACGCGGCGGCAATGCGGCCCAGTCCGGTGTCCACGGCCTCGATGGCCGAGATCGCGGCGGCGAGGATGCCGGTATGGCCGACCATGTCGGGATTGGCATAGTTCAGAATAATGAGATCGTATTTGCCACCCTCGATCGCCTCCACCGCCCGGTCCGTCAGTTCGGCGGCCGACATTTCCGGCTTCAGATCGTAGGTCGCGACCTTCGGCGAGGGTATGAGGATCCGATCCTCGCCCGGGAAAGGCGTTTCCTGGCCACCATTCATGAAGTAGGTGACATGGGCGAATTTCTCCGTCTCCGCCATGCGGAGCTGGGTTTTACCCGCGGCGGACACGACGGCGCCCAGGATGTTGTCCAGATGTCCGGCGTCGAACAGCCAGGTCATGAAGGGGGCGAGCGCGTCGGAATACCGCGTCATGCCCACCGCGGCGGCGAAGGTCGCGCGGCGGTCCCGGACAAAGCCGTCGAACGCCGGATCGAGCAACGCGGTCAGGATTTCGCGGGCACGATCGGCGCGGAAGTTGAAGCAGAGGATCGCGTCGCCGTCCTTCATGCCGGCATAATCGCCGATGACGGATGGCGGAACGAATTCGTCGAACTTACCGGCCGCATAAGCGGCCGCAATCGCCTGGGCCGGCGTGTCGAAGCGAGCCCCCTTCGCGTCCATCATCGCGCCATAGGCCAGGGAAACACGATCCCAGCGCTTGTCGCGGTCCATCGCGAAGTAACGGCCGATGACGGTTGCGATCTTCACATTCGCGGGCAGCGCGGCGCGCAGACGGGCGAGGTCCTCGCCCGCCGATTGCGGCGGCGTGTCGCGCCCGTCGGTCAGCGCATGCACGACGGTGGGAATGCCGGCCTGGCTGAGATGTTGGGCCAGGCCTGCGGCGTGGTCCTGGTGCGAATGCACGCCGCCCGGAGACACCAGCCCCATCAGATGGCAAACGCCGCCGGAGCGTTTCAATGCCGCGACCAGCCCGATGAACCCTGGCCGTCCGGCGATCGAGCCGTCCTCCATCGCGTCGCCAATGCGCACCAGTTCCTGCTTGATAACGCGGCCCGCGCCGATGGTCAGATGGCCCACCTCCGAATTGCCCATCTGTCCCGCCGGCAGGCCGACATCGCGGCCCGACGTTTCCAGGAACGCGTGCGGGTTGCCGGACCAGAGCGCGGCGAAGTTCGGCGCATTGGCCAGACGGACGGCATTGTCCTCGCGCGCCTCGCGCCAGCCGAAACCGTCGAGGATCGCCAGCATGACCGGTCTGACCGCCATTTCGAAAATGCTCCCTGTTGGATGCCTGGGCATACTTAGCGCGTTTCAGACCGAATCTGTCAGCCGTTGGAGTTTGATCGAATAGGCGCATCCGGACACATGCCCTGGTATTCAGGCCGGGTGCGGCCTCAGGACCCGAAGCAGGTCACACAACAACGCTCGGGCTGGCTGATTTGGTCCCCTGTCGCGCCCTTGGCGTGCGGTTTTGAACAGATCGCCGGATGACCCCGGTCTGCCGCTATTCGGTCCTGGGCACGCGGTTCAGTTTCCGGTGCCGGTGCGCCTGCAAAATCCGGTCGCGAAGATGGGCGAAGAACCGGGGCGGCAGCATGCCATAGTCGAAGCGGATCGGCCTTTTACCCGGCCGAGGCCGTAGGTCTGGACCCGGCCACAGGAAATCGTTGGTCTCGGTGACGACAACCCACGACCGTTGCGCATCGAGGCCCAGTTGAGCTTTCAGGGCGAGTGGAATCTCAATGGCGTCACCGGGTTCGGCCGGTGCTGTGTGGGTGATCGGAACGACTGTCACCACCTCACGTCCCTCGATAATCTGCCGCGCGGCGACGATCGCGCAGGGGCGAGTCTTGGCACCTTCCTCGGTGCCTTTGCCGTGCTCTCTCGCCCACAGATACGCATAGGAAATCACCAGGCCGGGACACGGGGCCGGTAAACTCACGGGTTCCAGTCTTTGACGATGTCATCCAGCGCGGCATATTCGGCGGGCACCGCGCTGTTGGCAATGGCCTTCAGCGTGTCGTCGTCGAGGTCCTCGACCCGGCGGGCGATGCGCCCTTTCATGACCATCTCGAAGAAGGCGGCTGACATCAACACCGTGTGGGGGCGGCCGTTTTTGGTGATCGCCACAGGCGCCTGAAGAGCCGCGTCCTGATAGCGCCCGACATTCTGCTGGAACTCCGAGGATGTAACTTTCATGGCGTGCTCCTGACTATCCATTATAGATAAAATAGATATTCAAGCAAGCACAATCGTTGGACGCGCGCCCGCACCGGCGAAATCCCCGCTTTGGCGTCCGATCGTTTCCTTCGTTCCCGGCCAGACCCATGCTATCTTCGTACGAGAAGCTGGCGGCGGCAGGGCGTCCCTCTCCCGAAAACGTCCGGCAAAGGGAGGGAAACCGCGATGAAACGCGCCCGTCTTCCGATGGTCCTTCCGATCGTCGGCGCAATCCTGGCGATCTTGGCCATCGGCACTCAACCGCGGCCCGCAGCCGCGCAAACCAGGCCCGAAGGCGAGCTTCGCTGGGCGCTCTACGTCACCATTGCCCCCGCCTGGTTCGACCCGGGCGAGTCAAGCCCAGGAACGCTGACGCCGTTCTGGATACTGTATGCGATGCACGACGCGATGGTGAAGCCAATGCCAGATCAGCGGATGGCGCCCAGCCTCGCGGAATCATGGACCGTCAGCGAAGACCAGCGCGTTTATTCCTTCACACTGCGGTCCGGTCTGAAATTCCACAACGGCGATGCCTTCACCGCCGAGGATGTCCGTTTCAGTTTCATGCGCGCGAAAGGCTCCTTGCTGCATCGGAAAGTAAAAGACGTGGAAATCGTGGACGACACCCATGTCCGCTTCGTCCTGCATGAGCCATGGCCCGATTTCATGACGTTTTACGGCACGCTGGTCAGCGCCGCCGGCTGGATCGTGCCGAAACGTTACGTGGAACAGGTCGGACCCGACGGTTTCAAACGCAAACCGATCGGCCTCGGCCCGTATAAATTCGTCAGCAGCACGCCCGGCGTCGATCTGGTTATGGAAGCCTTCGAAGGCTATTGGCGCAAAGTGCCCTCGGTGAAACGCATCGTGTTCAAGGGCATCCCCGAAGCGACAACACGGCTCGCGGCGCTGATCAACGGCGAGGTCGATGTGGCCTATTTGCTGGACGGATCTCTGGCACAGGTGGTGAAACGCGACCCGAAGTTGAAACTCGCGTTCTCCGGCGGGATCGGCA
>JAYWAX010000610.1:0-8892 GCA_043782125.1 Acetobacteraceae bacterium
GCTTTGGTGCATCGTCGATGGCGTACACCCCGGTTTTCTCGACGATCTGAAAACCTTCAGCACCAAGTATGAAGGGTCTCATGATCCGGAGGCCATGAAGGGTTTGAAGGCGGACCTGGAACGATCTCTTGGCGGACACCCGCCATTGCTGCTCCGCCGTATGAAATCCGACCACCTGCCGGACCTACCGCCGCACGAGGAAATTCGCCACGACAGGCCCATGCCAGCGCAGCAGGCCGCCGCGTATCGCACCGCGTTGGAGACCGCGCGAGTGGCGGATCGGCGGGGCGCCGTACTGGAGGCTTTGCAACGGCTGCGGTCGATAAGTCTCCATCCGGGTGGTTCCGAGAGCCAGGACGACGAAGCGTTCATTCAAGCCTCCGCCCGCCTGATTGCGGCCTTCCAGGCGCTGGACGATATTCACCAGCGAGGAGAGCGCGTTTTGGTCTTCGTCGAGGACCTGGCCATGCAGCCACGCCTGGCCGGTATCATACAACGGCGATACCGGCTGCCCGCGCCCCCCATGCTGATCAATGGTCAGGTATCCGGGTCCACGCGCCAGGCACGGGTGGACAGGTTCCAGATGTCACCGGATGGTTTCGATGCGATGATATTGTCGGCGCGCGCGGGCGGGGTCGGTCTGACATTGACCAGGGCCAATCACGTCATTCATCTGAGCCGTTGGTGGAACCCAGCCGTGGAAGATCAATGCACCGGCAGGGTCCTGCGCATAGGGCAAACACGGCCGGTGACGATCCATCTTCCGCTTGCGGTCCTGCCGGATGGAGGCACATCTTTCGACCAGAATCTTCAGGCACTGTTGGAGCGAAAGCGGAAACTGATGCGGGCGGCGCTGGTTCCGACCGTTGAGACCGACGCCGAACACCGGGAAGTGTTGGAGGCTTGTCTGACAGCCTGAGCGTGAGGTGGAGGCGCCAATTCAGTTATCCTGTTCAAAGAACGGTATCATATCGATTTCGCATCATCCTCCAAAATGAGCGGCACCTCCCCGGACGCCTCGGCGCGCACACCAAAAGCCACGCCACGTAACGCACGGGCCTGAATTGCCGGGCTCGCGTTGAAATCGTGGCGCGTTGGTCCGTCGGCACGCCAAGCCCCGAACCCTTGATCAAGAAGAAGCATCAGGCGCCGGCCGTCACCCAGTGTGAAGCTCAGGCTTCGCGCGTGAGGAAGGTCCCTCTTGTTCAGGAATTCGATTAAAGCATTCGGCAGAAGTGCCAAAAGCACGCCCCGGCGGTGTGCATCTTCCGGCCAGGAATCGAATATCGCCCAGCCCTGTCGCTCTGACCGCTCCTGGCGGGCCGTGCGGATACTCATCTTCGCCAGCCCTTTACCCCGAGGCATGGTGGTCAAAACCTCGCAAAGCAATCGCACGTTGAGTGGCGTAACTAAATAGCGGTCGATATACTCGGCCGATTTGACCCCGTGCGTCGTCATCGCCGCCACGGTCAGCGGACTTTCCTTCGCGATAATCTTCCAAAATGCACGACCGAAATCCGCCGCCGGGCCGTCGAGATGATTGGCGAGTCGAATCAGCCTGGCGTTACCGGCTGAAAGCGCCAGGAGTCTTTCGCTATCAAAATCAACCATCGAAGGTAAATCGGCCCAGGAGCCTCGTACGAGTGCTTTTCCTTCACCGAGCCCCCACTTTGGGCCAGGGACCACCTCGTCCTCCGCGGGACAAGCGATCGCGACCGTGCCTCTCACATGTTCGACGACGGCGAGTATCGGAGTGTCCCCCACCAAGGGCATGACCCGGCAATAAGCGAGCCTCGCGTTCGACGCGAGGCGGTGAAGGTCAAGCTTCTGAGCCCATTCAAACTCACGATCAGTCAGTAGCCCGTTTTCAATCACTAACCGCGGTTCGATGCCCGCCTCCTTCAGCCGCGCCAGGATTCCTGTGACTGGCCAGTCCGCGAGTTCCCAAAGCCTGGGCCGCCCGTGCAGAAACACTGTTACCGCGACGAGGCGTCCGCCTCGCCGCTCATGTTCAAGCCAATCGGCGAGCGGCGATCCAAGAACGAGCGTTTCGGGTCCAAACACGCGGAGGGCGGCGGGCAGATCAAGCCGGGTGTTGAGGGTCTCCGCCAGCGCCAGCCCGCCCCGCCGATCCAGTGGCACATCCGAGAAATTGAGATCGGGCCGAAGCACGCAGGAAGGGCAGCCGAGGTCGCAGTCTTCCGGGCAGCGCAGCCGCTCCATCGCGCCTGCGACACATGCGCCGAACCAATCGGCCTCGCCCAGACGGGATACGAGTCCCGCACCACCCGCGGCGCGATCATGGAGGAACAGGGAAACCCGCGCGTCTCCCGCTGGCCCAGTGGAACGCCCGGAAGCGACACCGATTTCTCGCGTGTCGGCCCCCAGACGCTCCGCCAACGCCTCTCGCAGAGCCGCCGCCAGCGCCAGTCCCGCGGGACGACTCGCGCCCGCCGCCAGTTGCAGTTCAAAAACATCGGTTCGAGCGACATGAACAAAGCGTACATGGCGCTGAATCCGCTGCGGTTCGGTGATGCCACCGGGGCAATACCCTCCGCGTACGATCCTCATGCCTTGGCCACGCGCCAACGGAAAATGCCGCTGGATGGCCTCCGGCAGTGGTGCCGCAAAGCCGGGCGTTTCCTCACGTTCCGCCGCCGCACGGCCGCAGGAAAGACAAAGGGCGTAGCCACATCCTTCCGGTCCTGAACTCAGGCTAACAACCTCTCCGTCCGGGTCCGCGCGCAAACGGCCGATGACGGGATCGGGCAACGCCCGCCAGGACGCTCCGGCCACACGGACCCGCGGCATTTGATACGGAACGTGCCCCAGGTTCTCGTAACCGGTGTGAGAGGCGCGGCGCCCCAAAAATCCCGACGGCCTCAGGGTGCGATGCCATCGGATGGAGTTGCTTTCGCAGGCGCGGCAGGTTTCCGGCACAAGTCGCGCGACGCCGAAGGCGCGACAGGTTCCGCACTCCCAGAAGTTCTGAAGGTCTTCCAGGCCCGAAGCGTCGGCAGAGGTACTCCAGGCGGGAAGCACGCCTTCGCTGAGATGAACGAGGCCATCGACCACCACCTCGGCACCAGGAGCATATTCTCGTATTGCAATGTCCAGCGTGCGTGATGCCCCGCCGCGCCTTTCGCCAAAAGCGACACTGCCTTGGTCGCCATCACGATCCCGGTTAACGCCAGACAAATGGTCGAAGCCTACAACATCGACAGGGAACCCGTAGGCCGGGGTAAATCCACGTCTGGCCAGTTCGCTCAGCAGGAACTCTCCCCCCATTCGTCTGGCGCGCTTCGAGAAGGCGGCGCTCACCTCTGGTGCCGCGGATGACGCGGCGGCGCGTGCCAGCAATTCCGCGTGTTCAGCTCGCCAATGACCCAGCAGGGCTTCCAAAGCCATGGCTGTCTCCGCGGCCAGGTCCGACGCCGGGCGACCATCAAGAGCTGTGCCGCGCGTCATCGCAGTCATGGCTTTGGATATACGACGATCTTCGGCCCACTCTCCTCTCAGTGCGGAAATGAAAGCCTCCACATCCGCATTCGGCATGACAGGTTCATCCGCCACGTCGGTTGCCCCGAAGAATGCACCGATTGAGGTCTTAATTCCGAACGGCCGTTCGCGCAGAAAGGCTCCAAGAAGACCGGCATGGACGTGACGGGTGACCAGGGAGAGGCTGTCAAGCCTCACGGCTGGCGCGGCGATCGGGGCAGCGAGAAACTTCGTTGGTTCATAGAAAGCGACCTGATCCCAGGGAAGGTCTCGGCAGAAGGTCGTGGCAAAGGCAAAAGCCTCGCCCCGCCGTCCCGCCCGCCCGGCACGCTGGCGATAATTGGATACTGACGGCGGTACGTTGGCGTTCACCACGAGCCCCACGTTGGGGATATCGACACCCATCTCCATGGTCGTCGTGCAGTTCAGGATGTTGATCTTTCCGTCCTTGAACAGTTCTTCATAGATTTGAAGGACGGGCCGCTCGATCTGAGCCGAATGTTCTTGCGCGCGCAAGAAGGGAGCATATTCCGCCGCGCGATCGTGCAGGTTGGTCCAAAGGCCCAGGGCACGTAACGAAGCGATCTCCGGGTTGGTGGCACACCAATGCCGAATTTCAGTTCGCTGGCCGGCCGTCAGCCCTCCCGAATTGGCGACGGGCAAATGTGGCAGAATGATCGGTGTAAGCGAGCAAGAGGGATCGTACGGCGACCGCCCCGCGGGTGAATAACCAAAAATCCGTCGCGTCACCGGGCAAACCCAGGCTTGTTCCAGCCGTACCACTGAGGCTTTCTGGAAATCGAGCCGCCATGCGCCGCGGCCAGTATCTCGCCCGATGGTGGTTGTAATCAGATTCCAAAGTGCGGAGAGAATTTCGCCCGCGGTATCCTGATCCCGCTGATTCTCCCAATCCCCGCCAATCAAGTTATAAACAAGCCGATGTAATCGGGTTGGATTGCCAGGGTGCGGCCTTGGACCTGGCCATGGCCGCACGCCATCGGGTCTTTCATGCTGGGCAAGGCCAGACGGGCATATCGCGCGTGACGCTCCCCCACGTGGGGATGTCCAATGTTCCATCCAGCGCGGGATATCAATCGCCCGATTATTTCGAAAAACGAGATCGACAGCGGCGAGCGCGATACCGGTCCAGCCGTCGGCGTTGACTCCAGCCTTGACGATCGTTGCCGGAACGGTCAGTTGTGCTCGAGCCTCGAGCGCGGGAAAGGCAAGCCGGAGTAAACCCATGGTTTCCGGGTTACTTTGAACTTTCGGGCGACGGTCCAACTCGCGATAGAGAAACATCTCCGCCAGTTTCGTCGGCTGATCGGCCATTTCCTGCCCTCCTCCGAGCCGATCTCTCCATACTTCCACGGCAAATTCTCGAAGTTCTGACTGCGCGGACAGCTGATCTACCAAAGTACTCCATGGTAAATACCGAACCGTATCGTCAAACCTGGCTTCCAGATCGCGGATTTCATCGGCAAACGTTTCCGGATGAAGTCGATATTTCGCCAACGTGTCCTTAAGTTTTGCTGTTTTCTCGTCTTCGCTCCCTTGCCCCTCCTGAACCGCATGATAAAGGAAAGCGCGCGTCAGTGTTCGCTCGGCCTCTGGCTGCAATTTCGCCGCCAACCTCGCGGTTCCTTGGCGACTGTCGGAAAAACCAATCGCCCGGCGGCCGCCCATTGGCAGTCCAGGCTTCTCCAGAGGCTGAGCAAGAGCCTCCAGCAAAATGGGAAGCGCGTTGCCCAGGAAAAAAGGCGGCCCGAACCGGACGGGTTGAACCTGTGAATTAACGGCGCCCGCGCAGCAACCGCGTGTCGCCTGGTCGTGGATCAACGCCAGAGGCGCCCAAGGGACGCCTTCGGGAGGCCCGTTATCGAAGATCGCACCATTGTCGAGTTGGACAAACCGATCACGATCATCGCCGATCGCTGGCCGCAAGAGAACTGTGGCGCGATCGAAGTGGTCGGAATGCTCGGCGACCGCGTCGTCCCCTTGCGGCTCTGGTTCAGGTTCGCCGTCAACCGCGAAATCGTCAATCTCGCCAACACGCAGGGCGGTAAGCCGTGCCGCCGCCCCCGCCTCCATCCCTGCCCGAAGATGAGGTGTGCCGCATTCATCGCACGCGACCAGTTCGAACGCTGGTGCACCGCATTGGCAACGATCACGCTGGCGCAACCAGACCCCACCGAAACCCCAGTCCGAATTTGGTTCGATCAGTTCCGGATCGCGATGCGAACATGTCGGATCAATACAGACCCATAGCCCACCTAATGCGCGATGGAACAGATGCGCCCGCCAAGGAAGAAGCGAAATTGTATCCTCTGAGGACTTTCGCGCCGACGCCATGGCATCGAGGATGGTCTGAGTCTCGGCACGCTTATCTCCACATTCAGTTGGGAAGAGAAGCTTTCCGGCATCGGTAAGGCTGACACCCTGCCGTGCCATGGCGGTTCGCAATGGCCGTAATCGGGGGTTGGGCGCCAACAAGTCCCAGAGTTGTTCCGGCGGGAGGCCGCCGAGAACCGCGCTATCAATGGGTGTATCAGCGCCTTCCGCTGGAAGCTCGATATGAGCTTCCCGGCCTTCGATCACGCGCACCCGGACCTCGCTCTGGCCCGCGAGGTCCGCGACAAATTGCCTGAGCTTGGTCCCCGTTTCAGGCCCCTCGCTAATCGTGGCCGAAGTCGCGATCAACTGCACGTCATCAGGTGAAACGCCAAAAGCAGCCCGCACCCGGCGCAACAAAAGTGCCATCTCAGCCGCCTGGGCGCCAACATAACCATGCGCCTCATCCAGGATGATCCAGCGCAAAAGACCTTGCGAACGTTCGAGAATGTTGCGGTCCTGAGTCCGGAGCAGCAAATATTCAAGCATCGTCACGTTTGTGACGAGTATGGCCGGTGGACTCTCGCGGATCGATCGCCGGTCGCCGAGTTCGGCCGCGGCAGAAGGTCTTGTGATCTGCACGCGCCTCTCCGGCGTCTCACCATTGAAAAGTGCGAATTTCATCCGTTGGCTGAGTGCTTCGGTCCACGCGGCAAGCCGTTCGCGTTGGCTTTCGATCAGTGCATTGAGTGGATAAATGACGATCGCGCGCACACCCGTCAGTAGACCCTTGGACGGATTGCGTACAAGCGAATCCAGCATCGGCACCATGAAGCACTCGGTTTTGCCGGAGCCGGTGCCCGAGGTCACGAGATAGGACAGACCCTCCCTCGCCGCATTCCACGCTTCAAGCTGATGCGCGAACGGCTTTCGATCTCGCGGCATTCGTTCCGTTTTGGCTCCGTCGAGAGCAGCCACGAGTTGCGGATGCAGCACGTCGCCCGCCAGATCACCGAGACAGCACGGGGCGGTTTGCCAGACGCGCGCGGCCTCGAACACCGGATCGGCGATCAGAGAATCAGGACTGCCCGGCGCCGATGCGAGCCTGCGCAAAAGCGCGGCATTGAGCGCGGGCATATTCAGGCGGCTTCGCGCGACCACGGCTGAAGCCGCGCGGACGGCCAGCCGCTCAACCGTTTCGGTAAGGCCCGATCGCGTCATTTATTTGTTTCCTTCAGCACGAACTCAATGGCCACCGGCAAGGCAGCGTCGAAGTAGCCAGGGTCTACCAATCTCAGATTAATGAGGGAGAATATGTCCCTCGCCGAGGCCGAAGGCCGTTGTCCCGTCGCCAACTCCGCCGCGACCAGAGGCGCGTCGATCACGATCTGTGCGTATCGGTTAAATGGTGGACCTTCCGGTCGATGCCGTGGAACAATCCCACCAACACCATTGGGCAGGCGATCAAAACGGCGTGCCGCCACCTGGGCGAGTTCGGTCAATTCCGCGGATGGGTCGGGGAACAGAAGTTTCGGCAGCGACGCACTCTGGTTCAGGGTAAGCATCAGATCGGGAAGCCCCGCCTGAACCAGCGCCGCGCCAAAGTGCCCAGCCAACTCGGCTCGAATCGACAGAACGTCCTCGATCCGGCGACACAGCCCGCGTTTAGCTTCGTCGATTGCTTCCTTCCCATCGAACAAACCCTCCAGCCGCGCCAAGCGCCGTCTGTAGTCGGATTGGATCGCGTCAACAAATGCCAAGATCGGCAGTATGGGCCAGAAAATTGGCGCCGCGACATCGAGTGCCAGTGCATCTGCCAAATGTTCGTCTCTGACACGCAGCATGAACGACACCGCCGCCGCGGGTGCGTGCCCTAACGCCTGCACCTGATCAGCAATTCCGGCATCGCCCCCGCGGCCGAGGCTTACGATGACATTCCATAGCCGGTCCCAATCCGGGTGTAATGGCTCAACAACCAGCCGATGCCAGTCTCTGGCGAAGGCCACGATGCGGTCCTGGCGGGTCGATCTGGCGATCGGCTTCGGAGCCCACGCGACGGCCCGCTGTATCCTGTCGCCGAGCCTCGCCTGAACAAGCCAAAGACCGCCGGTCTCCCCCAGCAACGCCCGCAGATCGCGACCCGAGGTCGTGTCCATGACAACAGGCCCGCTCGCAGAGGTCAGATCGACCGCGTGAAGTACGATCGGTCGCTTGTCGAATTGAGCCGCCAGCGCCGTTTGCGGGGCCGAATGCGTTCCCCGCGCTAGGCCAGCGCGCAGCAGGTCCCCTTCCATTTTCGCCTCGTCATCGTAACGACGAATTTCCAGGCGTCGGCCTTCTTCCCCTCGCACGATAAGGTTCAGGTTGACCTGTGCGTCAGGGCCGCCCTGAGCAAGCATCGCGCGGATCAACGGGACATGTGGGTAGAGCGGAACCTCTCCCGCGACAGGCAGTGCGACCGCGGCCTGGGAGACCAGGCGCAGTTGCAGATCGCCTTTTTCGCCTGCGGGCACCAGCGCGCGCCAACCACGCAGGGAATCAACCGCGATCGGTCTGTCGCGCTCCAGCCTCGCGCCATTTGGGTCCAGGACTAACCCGGTTCGGGCGGGCCATGGGGCCACAAGTTCCAACGCCTCCCCGCTCGCGATCGAGGAAAGCCTCAACGTGAGTTGACCAGGAGGTGCGCCGTTGGCGGTGAGTAGGACGTGCTCGGTTCCGCCTGAAACGTCGGTTCTGGCCTCAACGCGATCCGCACGCAGTGCGAGACGGGTTCCTGGCGGCAGACCTGACACGCTGAGCCTCACGCGGCCCGCTGATTCCTCCGCCAACGAAAACCGCGTCGCTGACGGCACGCATATCAGCCTGACCCGCGCCATAGGCTCATCTTTTTCAATCCATTCCACCATGTTGCCGAACAAGGTTCGGCCACCGGACGGACGAATGCGCAGATCGCGATCGGATAGCAGCCTCAAGCCCAGGTTGCCCCTCTCGCCGAATATGCGCGGTACGCCATGGTAGACAGGTCCCTGGTCCCGCTCCGTCCGCCAGCCTGAAACGATGTTA
>JAYWAX010000611.1:0-8862 GCA_043782125.1 Acetobacteraceae bacterium
GGAGGGGTAACAGCCTTCCCTACCCCTATCGCCATGTAACGGCCGGTGTCAGTTCATGGGCCACCTGGTGTCGTTCCCCACACCCTTGAATCGCACCCAGGCGGAGCCGCCCCCCGGTGCGCTGTCACCCCCCCCACCGCGGAGCGCGGTTACCAGCGCAAACGCACCCCCGCGAGCACCGTCGTGCCCGGCATCTGGAATCCGTTCACCGGTTCGAAACGAGAATTGAAAATATTCGTTCCCTCCAAGTGAATTTGCACCTTCGGCGTGACATCGTATGCCGCCGTCAGGTTCGCCACCAGGCCTTGCTGTCCGACTCCGAAGCCAATGCCGTTACTGCTGTTACCATACAGGAAGTCATGCGATGGTCCGGTGTAAATCAATTGCGTCGTCACCCGCAGACCTTCGATCGGTGTCACCGTCATGTCCGCCGACGCCGCGTGTCTGGGCCGCCGCAGCAGCGCCGACCCCGTCGCGGCCGATTGGCCCGTCGCCGTCGCGTCCGTGAATGTATACGCGCCATGCAGCGTCAGCCACGCCACCGGCCGCAGCGCGATCTCTGCCTCCAGGCCCTGGATCCGCGCGGAGTTGACATTGACCGACGTCGCGACCGGCCGGAACACGCCCACGATCAGGTCGCGCACCTGCTGGTTGAACAGTGTGGCGCCAAAACTCAGCCCGTCCTCGCGCGCGAACAGCGGGAGTTTCGTGGTGAACCCCACCTCCCAGCCCTCGGCGCTTTCCGGACGCAGAGCGGGGTTGCCGACGGTGCCAAACGAATCGACGCCGAAGCGTTGGAACAGCGACGGTGCGCGGAACGATGTGCCGTAAGCGGCCTTGAAAACGGTACGGAGCGGCTGGACCTCGAGCGCCGCGCCAAGCCGCCAGGTCGTGGGCGCGTTGACCCCGATCCAGTCCTGCCGGACCTGCCCGCCGACCGTAAGATGTTTCCAAACAGTCGTGGTCAGACCGGCATGGGCCGCATCTGCGGTGCTGCTGGCGCGCGCGGCCTGGCGGAAGCCGAAGCCGCCGAACGAATCGTTGACCTTGACGTTGATCGTATCGACGGTGTGTTGATATCCGAAGGTCAGATCCGTCGCGGTCAGATAGGAGGACGGCATCAGATCGTTCAAATGGATCGTGTTGTTCCATTGCAGATCGGTGCGGTAAGCGTGGAACCGGTTGTCCTGCGCGGTCAGATTCGGATCGCGCCGGTCCAGTGCCTCGAAATACCTGCGATTATCCTGAGAACGCCCAAGGAACAGGCTTGTTTCGTAGGTCCCGCCGAACAGCCGCGACGTGCCGCCGACACGGCCCAGAAGCGAGGTGACGGTGCCAGAGGAGTTCGCGGTATCGAAGGTCGGCGAACCAAGCGTATTGAAGCCGAAAAATGTCTGGCTGCCGCGCAGGAACAACGACAGCCGCGTGCCGTCCGTGGGCGTAAGGCCGAGATTGGCGGTGAAGATTCGATCGCGAAACCCCTGCGGCGTGCCGGTGTAAACGCGAGACATACGCTGCGGCGTGGTATCGAAGCCACGCCGGGACTGGCTTTCCGCGACGACGGCGTAATCGAAGGCGCCCATGACCCCGCTGGCCAAAGCCGAGCCCACAACGGTTTCCGGATATCCGCCGGACAGGTCGATTTCCAAACGTGGCTTATCGGTCGTGCCACGGCGGGAGATCAGGTTGATCACGCCGCCGATCGCGCCAGAGCCATAGACCGCCGCCATCGGGCCGCGCACGACCTCGATTCGTTCGATGTCCGACAGCGTCGAAACCCCGAAGTTGAACGCGGCACTGGGATCGGACGCGTCGTTGATGGGCATGCCGTCGCGCAGCACCAGCACATGGCTGGAATTGGTGCCGCGCATGAACACGCTGGTCTGGCCGCCGGGCCCGCCAGAGGCACTGACGCGCAGTCCCGGCACGGTGGTCAGGACGTCGCCAAGCGTGGTGGCGCCGCTGGCCTCGATGGCGGCGCGGTCGATCACGGTGACTCCGGCGGCGATTTCCGTCACCGGACGCGGCGTTCGCGTCGCCGTGACGACGGTATCCGGCAGTGTCACCACCGTTTGGGCGGCGGCGGTTTGGGCAAGCAAAAGTGTTGCCAGCAGCGCGATTTTTTGGCGCATGCGGGTCCTCCATCGGTCTATAGGCCGATCTCTCGCATCCGGGTTTCTCCCCGGCGCCGTGGGTTCACCCCGCCCCGGCGGCACGCGCGCGATCTCGACACAGGCCGGTCTCCTGGCTCACGAATCATCGTCCGGGCCCGCCTTCTCGCCGGGGGTGTTAACCCCTTGGGCAATGGCATGATGGGCTGGACTCATCGTTACAGTCGCGGGGGCGGCCGCCTTAGGTTGTTCACCTTTGGCAATTCCCGTTTCAGCCCTTGCGGGCCACCTGTGTCTGCCGCACTGATAGCGAGTCTGAGAGAGCTTGCAAGATGATCCCAAAAATAAAATTCGACCCCGATGCGCCGGTGCCGCTGTCCGGCATCCGCGTGGTGGACATGTCGCGCCTGGTCGCGGGCAACATGGTCAGCCTGCAATTGGCAGACCAGGGCGCGGAAGTCATCAAGATCGAGGACCCCACGGCCGGCGATCCGCTCCGTGCCTGGCGCGTCAAAGGCCTGTCCCTGCACTGGAAGGTTTATGCGCGGAACAAGAAAAGCCTCGCCCTGAACATGCGCGCACCGGCGGGCAAGGATGTCCTGGGGGATTTGCTCGCGACGTCGCATATTCTGATCGAGAATTTCCGGCCCGGCACGCTGGAAGCCATGGGATTTTCCCCCGAAAATCTACATAAACGCAATCCCGGCCTGATTATCGTGCGCATCACCGGCTTCGGCCAGACCGGCCCGTACCGCGACCGGCCCGGCTTCGGCACCCTGGTCGAGGCGATGTCGGGCTTCGCGGCGAAGAACGGCTTCGATGACCGCCCGCCCGTGCTGCCGCCTTTGGCGCTGGCCGACATGATTTCCGGCCTGTACGGCGCCTACGCGATCATGGTGGCGCTGCGGGTGGTGGAGCGCGGCGGCAAAGGCCAGGTCATCGACCTGCCGCTGCTGGAACCCATGATTTCCGTACTGGGCCCGGACGCCGCCATTTACACGGTCAGCGGCGAAAAGCCGCGGCGAACCGGCAGCCGGTCGCTGACGACCTCGCCACGCAACGTTTACGAAACGAGCGACCATCGGTTCATCGCGATGTCCGCCTCGATTCAGGCAATGGCGGAGCGCGTGTTCAACGCGATCGGCCGGCCCGACATGATTGCCGATCCCCGGTTCCGTACGAACACGGATCGCGTGCGCAACATCGACGCCTGCGACACCATCGTCGCCGATTTCATCGCGGCGCGCACGCTGGCGGAAAACATGGCGATCTTCGAGGCCGCAGAAGTCACCGCCAACCCCGTTTACGAAATCGACCAATTGATCGATGACCCGCATGTCCACGGGCGCGGCGTGCTGGTGGAGGCACCGGACGAGGAAGCGGGATCGGTGCTGATGCACAACATCATTCCTCGCTTGTCGGATACGCCCGGCCGGTTCCGTTTGCCAGCGCCCGCGTTGGGGCAGGACACACGTTCGATTTTGCAATCCATCGGCATGGACGCGGCGCGGATCGACGCGCTGGCTGCCGATGGCACGATCAAGGAGGCTTAAACCATGCGCGACGATCTGCCCGTCTGGCGTTCCCTGATGTTCGTTCCGGTGAACGTCGATAAATTCGTGAAAACCGGTGCCGACCGCGGCGCCGACGGAATCATTCTGGACCTGGAAGACGCCGTCGCGCCGTCGCAAAAAGACGTCGCGCGGACCATGATCGCGGCCGCAATCCCGCATGTTTCCCGCAACGGCGCCGACGTGCTGGTGCGCGTGAACCGGCCCTGGCGCATGATGGTGAAGGATATCGAAGCGGCAACGTTGCCCGGCGTCGCGGCCCTGGTTCTTACCAAAGTAGATAGCCCGGAACATGTTCTGGCTGTCGCGGAAATGGTGGACGAGCTGGAAGCGGAACGCGGGATCGCGCATGGCACGGTGAAATTTTATGTCCTTGTCGAAACGACTCAGGGGTTCTTCCGGATGCCGGAGATCGCGCGGTCGCATCCCCGAATCGTCGGGATGAGCCTGGGTTCGGAGGACTTCGCCGCCGACGCCGGCATGCAATCGGAGCCGGAGGGATTGTTCTTTCCCAAGCAACAAATGCTGTTCGCGGCGCGGGCCGCGGGGATCATGCCGATGGGGTTCGTGGGCTCGATCGCGGACTTCAAAGACCAGGACGCGTTCCGGGCAATCGTGCGGCGGTCCCGGCGGCTGGGGTTTGTCGGGGCGAGCGCGATTCATCCGTTGCAGATTCAGGTGCTGAATGAGGAATTCTCGCCCGATCCAAAGGAAGTGGAGCGCGCCGAGCGGATGGTCGCGGCGTACGACCTGGCCTACGCGCAAGGGCTGGGCGCGGTGCAGTTCGAGGGGGCAATGATCGATGTCCCCGTGGTGAACCGGGCGCGGACAGTGCTGACGCGGGCGGCGGCGATCGCGAAGCGGTTGGCGCGGTGATGGCTGGGTATGGTAACGTGCCGGCATGGCGTCCGACCAGGCAGTGGTGTCGGCGCGGGTTTCCGCTGGGGTCCGCGACCGGCTGAAGGCATATGCCGCCTCCCGCGGGGAGACCGTGCGGGATGTGCTCGCGCGCGCTGTGACCCGGCTGCTGGATGAAGCACCGGCCGCGCCGCCGGATCGGGCGGCGATCGTGCGGCGCCTGGCCGCGTTGGAATCCGGGTTGCGCCGGGAAGGTGTGACGGGCTTGTGGATGTTCGGGTCGGTAGCGCGGGGCGACGCCTTGGCCGCCAGCGACCTGGACCTGGCCGTGGATTTCGCGCCAAGAACGCGGTCGCCGCTGCTGACGCTGGCCCGGATACAGCAGGATATTCAGGAGGCGGCGGGTGTTCCCGTGGATATCGGCATCCGCGAGGATATGTTGCCGCATGTGCGCGAGGGGTTCCGGCGGGACGCCGTGCAGGTGTTTTGACTCGCGCGACGCGGGAGCGGCTGACAGATATTCGGGATGCCGCGCGGGACCTGCTGGATTTCGTGGGGACAATAGAAAGCGAGGCGTTTCACCTGCTGCGCGCCACGGACCGGATGGCGCACCGCGCCATGAAAAAACGCGTTGGCGGAGATTGGCGAGGCGATCGAGGCGCTGCCGCCGGAGATTCCCCGGCGTCACCCGGATGTGGACTGGCGAGGTTTCGCGGGCCTGCGCGATGTCGTGGCGCACGGGTATTTCGGGCTGGAGCAGGCGCGGTTGTGGCCGGTGGTACGGGATGAGGTTCCGCTGTTGCTGGCAGCGGTTGAGCGGGAGTTGGCGCGATTGAAGGCTGGCGGCGAACAGGCGGGTTTTCGGCGGGAAACGTGACGGTCATGACCGTCACGGCGGGTTCTCCATTCTGGCGAGCGACCAGGGAGAGTCGGTGGCGGAGGCGATTGACCGGGCTGGCGCCGTATCTATATAACAAGTGTTATATATACAAGGAAATAAACGGACCGCGTTGGTCGTCGCTTTGCTTTTTCTGGCGGATAACGGATTTAAAATAATGTCCAATCAATTGGACCTGGTGCGGCTGATGGAGGCCGTGGCAGATGGAACCATGGAAGAGGAGGCGGTCGCGCATTGGTTTCGGGCCAGGCTGGTCCGATGAACCGCCGTCAAGTTCCCAGTCGTGGCCTGCCCCGAAAACACAGCCACGCAATGACACCCGGCCTGGGAAGCCGCGAGCGTGTGGAGGGGTGATGCCGTCCAACGCCGGTCGTCAGCCGGTCAGGTGCGAATGGCCCGGCGTCTGGCGCGCCTGCCCCGGACCAGGAGGCCAAGCACGCCTGTCCCAAGCAGCGCGAGCGACGCCGGCTCGGGAATATTGGTCCCGGTATCCGTCAGCACGACATTGTCCAAACCGTTGACGCTATCCGGGGTGCTGTCGATGGAGCCAACGAGACCGGCATCGCCATTGAGGAACGCTAACGTCGTCGATGAACCGGAAGCCACGAACGTATGGGTGAATTGTTCCCAGTTGATCGTCCCCGTGGTGACTGTCGCGTTGATGTCGGCAAATCTTGGGACGGCGTCGATGAATACCTTAACTGTAGTGGTATCGCCCAGGTCCTGGTTTCCACCGGAAGTGTTTCCAATGAAAAATGAGAGCTGATAAATCTCACCCGGCGTCGTGACGATCGTCTGAGAAACACCAAGGGTGGGGTCATTGAGGCTGCGGGATAAATCCATCCACTGAACGCCGTCTTGCGCGGGGAACGTATAGCCAGAGGCAGTGAAGGTTCCATTGATAATGGCCACATTGTTACCGGCCGCTCCAACCACGTCCCAGCCTGTGATCGCGACCGATCCGACCGCTGCGTCTGTAAAGCCGCCAAGCGGCACGACGGGTGATTCGAAACTTCCATTGCTCAGCAGATTCGCCCGCGCGAAGGAAACGGTGCCAAACAACGTCACAGCGCCCAGAAGCGCCATACATGGAATATGGTTGTTCACAGGAAACCTCTCGGGGCCAGGGATGCAGCGCAGCGGCGTGATCGGTTGACACAAGACGAAACAAATCAAATATCAATCCACAAACGCTACAAGAAAATCCCCCCCCACAACCAACCGGAGGTTGTTTCGTGTCCGATCCACTCAATCCAATCTCTGACATGCGAAACCTCAGATCGCCATTCAACACCTGAGTGAGATCGATGGATGAACCGCGCCAGTGTGGCCCCGATCTCCGGCCGTCCGTGCTGCCTTTGCCAAGGACAAATTTAAAACGTTTGCGATGGTCCGCGTCGTGTGCGGCAGCGTCGCCGCCTGGCATCTGGGCTGCCCGCGGGTGTCCCGGCGATATCGCGGGGGCGAGGCCGAGGACCGCGACAGACCGCCGCGCGTCGTGCTACACGCACCTCAGTCCACGGGAGCATCCCACGGGTTCGAGCATGAAAACATCGTCCGACGTCCTCCCGCCGGAGGCAGCCTCCCGCCTGGCGGACTACCGCGACATGGTGAGGCAGGCGCTGCCAGGCATGGAGAGGATGATCTTGTTTGGATCCTGGGCTCGAGGTCAGGCCAACGAGGACAGCGATTACGATGTCGCCGTCCTCCTCCGCGACCTGTCCGACACTCGCCCAATCCGTCGCGTCCTCTCCGATCTGGCCTACGGTCATGTCCTGAGTGGCTTCTACATTCGGCCTATTCCGCTGCCGTCCGCGTATCTCGATCCCCCAGGCGGGTACATCACCGAATTGGCCGAAGACATCGCCCGCGACGGTGTGGAGATCGCGTGAACTCCGCGGCGGCGCACGCCGAAGCATCCTGGCGAAAGGCGGCCGCCCATTTAAAGGAGGCTGAAATGCAGGATGAAGAGGTCTCGCACATGGCCGTGATCCATTCCAGCTACTATGCGATGTTTCACGCGGCGCGCGCGGTTCTGTTCAACGCGGCCGGCGGCGCGCCAAAACGGCACGACAGTGTCATTCAGCAATTTGGCCTCCTGGCCCGGGACCTCGACGAAGCCATGCGCGCGGCGGGGAGGGCGTTCAATGCGGCCAAGGACGATCGTAATGCCGCCGATTACGATGAAGCCGCCCTGTCGTCGCCGGAGGACGCGCGCGAGTCACTTCGATCGGCGCGAGATTTCCTCACGGTTTGCCAGGCGCGTCATAGGTTTGGTCCGACGATGTCGCGTGAATCCTGAAGCGCGCGACAAAGTCACCCCTTCCGCGCCAAATACCGCTCCGCCAACGTCGAATACCAAGACGCCCCCACCGGCAACACCGCGTCGTTAAAATCGTAACGCGGATGGTGCAACAACGGCTCGTCCGGCCCGCGGCCAGAGCCCAGCATCAAATAGGCGCCTTGTTTGGCTTCCAGCATGTAGGCGAAATCCTCGCCACCCATGGTGGGGGCGGGCATGTGCGTCACCCGCGCCTCCCCCGCGACCAGCGTCGCGGCGGACACGGCGAGCGTGGTGGCGTCCGTGTCGTTGATCGTCGCGGGCGCGTGACGGGTGAATGTCACCTCGGCCTTCGCGCCGAAACTTTCGGCGATACCAACCGCCAAACGCCGCACGCCGTCCTCGATCACCCGTCCGACCTCGGGCCGGAACCAGCGTGCCGTGCCTTTCATGACCACACGCTCTGGCAAAATATTATACGCATCGCCACCGGAGATATGACCGATCGAGACCACCCCGCCCTGGATCGGCTCCATGTTCCGGGACACGATCGTTTGCAGCGCGGTGACGATGCTGGCGGCGACGACGATCGGATCGACGCCCTGGTGCGGAAAGGCGCCGTGGCTGCCTTTGCCGGTGATGGTTATGTCGATCCAGGCAACGGCCGCCATGACATCGCCGTTGCGCCACAAGAACGTGCCCGCCGGCGATTGGGGCCAGTTATGCACACCGAACACCATGTCCATCGGGCATTTTTCGAACAACCCGTCCTTCACCATTTTGTCCGCGCCGGCCTCGAACTCCTCGGCGGGTTGGAAAATCAAATAGACGGTGCCGTCGAAATTGCGTGTTTCCGCAAGGTATTTCGCCGCGCCCAACAGCATCGTCGTGTGCCCGTCATGCCCGCACGCGTGCATGACATTGGGCGTCTGGCTGGCGTAATCGGCGCCGGTTTCCTCCTGGATCGGCAACGCGTCCATGTCCGCGCGCAGCCCGATCGCCCGGCCGGAGCTCCCCGCGCGGATCACCCCCACCACGCCCGTCGTCGCCATGCCCGTCACGATCTCATCCACGCCGAATTCGCGCAGTTTCGCCTGCACCATGGCGGAGGTGCGGAATTCTTGCATCGACAATTCCGGATGC
>JAYWAX010000612.1:0-8858 GCA_043782125.1 Acetobacteraceae bacterium
CGTTTGGGGTTTCCGCTCGCCCATGTCATGCGCGATGGAACCGCCGAGATCACGATCCTCGACGATTTGCCGGGACGCGTGGACCGGATGACCTGCACGGTGCAGTTGCTTTACGAGGTCCACGATCCCGCCGCGTATATTACGCCGGATGCGATCGTCGATTTTTCCACGGTTCGGTTCGAGCAAATCGGACGCAATCGGGTGCGCATGACCGGTCCGCGCCATCGCGGGGTGCCACCGACGCTGAAGGTCTCGGGGTTCGTCGCCCGCCGCGGCATTATCGCCGACATCGAGATCGGCTTCGCGGGCACCGGCGCGTATGAGCGCACGCGCCGCGCCGCGGACACGTTGCGTCTGCGGCTTTCGGATTGGCCGGATGCGGATATCCGCATCGATATCGTTGGCGTCAATTCGATCCTTGGCGCGGCTTCGATACCGGCCAACGCGCCCCTTGCGGAAGCGCGTTTGCATGTCTCGGCAATCTGCGCCGATGAAGCGCACGCGCTGATCGTGGAGGACGAGGTCTATGCGCTGACGTTGTCAGGCCCAGCGGGCGGCGCGGGCGTGCGCAGCGAACGGCGCCCGCGGATCGATACGGTGACCGGGTTCATCCCGCGGGAGCGCGTCAGGCCGGTTGTGCATTGGAGTGTGGCATGAAGGTCCTTCACCTTGCGGCCGGACGGGCTGGCGACAAGGGCGACGCGCTCGACCTGACCCTGGTGGCGCGCGATGCGGCGGCTTACGCCATTCTGGCGCGATCCCTGACCGAGGCTGCTGTGACTGCGGCCCTTAATCGCGTCGCCCCTGGGCCGGTGGTCCGTTACGACGTGCCGGGCCTGTGGGCGCTGAAGTTTGTCGCGCCGCGCGCGCTGCCGGGTGGGGTCTACGCGTCGCTGCATGCCGGGTTGCACTGGCAAAAGGCCGCGATCTGGGTTTTGCTGGAGATGGATGTGGAGCCGTGACGCGGGGAATATGCTGCGGCGGGTTGGCGAACCAGGCGGCCCCCTGTTCCGCGCGTCCCGCTCCTGCATCGGTCCAGCGCATGGCGAGCGGTCCCGACACGCGATAAGATGTCCTCGCGGCCGGCCGGCCGTTTACCGGAGACGTTTCGATGACTGGTTTATTGCGTGCGTTTGCCTTTCCCATGTTGTTGGCGTGTGCCCTGCCCGCCGCGGCGCAGGCGCAGACGGGCGACGCCGCTGCGGGTCAGGCGGTGTTCAAGACGCAATGCGGCATTTGCCATGCCGCCATTCAGGGTAAGAACATGGTCGGCCCGAGTTTGTTCGGTCTGATTGGGCGGACCAGCGGCAGCATCGAAGGCTTCCGTTACTCGGCCGCGAACAAGGCGGCCAGCATCGTCTGGTCGGCGGAAACGCTGAACAAGTATCTGGCCGCGCCGAAAGAGGTCGTGCCGGGCACCACCATGACATATGCGGGGTTGAAAGACGAAACCAAGCGGGCCGACCTGATCGCGTATTTGGCGACCTTGAAGTAAGACGAGTGGGCGCGGGACGCGGCGGTTGCATGGCTCCTCTGGAGCGCCTTCGAATCGCCGTCCATCGCCGCGTTGCGATGCATCATGGGCCAGGTCTCATGCGGACATTCTTCCGCGCCTGCGTTCGGGCGGGGTGAAATCCCGGGTTCGTGTTCCGGTAGGCTGCGCGCGTGGTTGTTCCCGCTGCCGCCAAGGACGGCACGGTTTTCCGGCCGGTCTTTAGCGCAAGCATGACGCCGCAGCCCGTCCGGGTCCCCCTCGATCGCGCGCCGCTCTGCCCACCGATCCGAATAAACGCACGCGAACATCCGGCCCGGGATGAGTCCGAACGCCACGTGCCGCGCCGCGCCGTCATCGAACCGGATGTCGCACGTGCCCCTGAAAACAGCTCCGCGGCCAGCAACAGCGGCACCCCATGCTTCGCGCCGATGACCGCAGCCTTGGCCGGATCGAACACATACCTCACATAAGCGACGCTACATCCGGTCTCGCCTCCAGGCACGGCAAATGTACTCTTCCGACCTACCCCGAAAACCGTCCTTGCACCCTCCCCCTCCCGCCGCTATACCCCGCGACTTGTTCGCGCGCCTGGGCCTGAAAATGGGCATGCCCAGCCGCGACAGCCGATCCCCAGCCTGGGGACGGTCAACGGAAAGGAGACCAAATGCCCAAGTTGAAGACCAAATCGTCGGTCAAGAAGCGGTTCAAAATCACCGCGACCGGCAAGGTGCTGGCCGGCCCAGGGAATAAGCGGCACGGGCTTATCAACCGCTCGCAGAAGATGAAGCGCACCAATCGCGGCAGCCAGACGCTGACCGAAATGGACGCCAGGACCATCAAGCAGTGGGCGCCCTACGGGCTGGTTTGAGGAGCAAGTACCATGGCACGAGTTAAACGCGGCACGACCACCCACGCCCGCCACAAGAAAGTCCTGAAGCAATCCAAGGGCTTTTACGGGCGCACGTCCACCACTTATCGCGCGGCGCGGCAACGGCTGGAAAAGTCGCTGCAATACGCTTATCGCGACCGCCGCGTCAAAAAGCGCGAGTTCCGCGGTCTGTGGATTCAGCGCATCAACGCCGCCACGCGCGAACACGGCCTGACCTATTCCCGCTTTATCTTCGGTCTGAAAAAGGCCGGGATCGAGATGGATCGGAAGGTTCTGGCCGCGATCGCTTACGATGACCCCACGACGTTCAAGGCCATCCTCGACAAGGTTCTGGCCGCGATCGCCGCCTGACGCGAATTTTTCCGGACCCTGACTTCGCGGCCACCCGGCTTGCCCCGGGTGGCCGTTCGCGCGATTGGACGCCGGATCGAACACAAGAGACCGCACCGATGACCGACGACCTGCTCGCCCTGAAGACCGAGACCGACGCGGCCTTGGCCGCTGCCACCGATCTGCGCGCCTGGGATGCGGTGCGCGTCGCCATCCTGGGACGCAACGGCCGCCTCACCGGTCTGTTGCGCGATCTGGGAAAAACCCCGCCCGAGCAACGGCGCGATCGCGGCGCCGCCCTGAACCAGTTGAAAGACGCCCTGAACGCGGCAATTGAGGCCCGGAAAACCGTCCTGGAAGTCGCCGCACTGGACGAACGCCTGGCGCATGAACGCATCGACCCGACGTTGCCCCCCCGCCCCCGCGAAACCGGTCTTATTCACCCCATCGCCCGCACGATGGAGGAAATCGCCGCCATCTTCGGCGCCATGGGTTGCACCTTGTCGGACGGCCCGGATGTCGAGAGCGACTGGTACAATTTCGGCGCCCTGAACATTCCCGCGCACCACCCCGCGCGCGCCGATCACGACACATTTTATCTGCCCGCGCGGGACGGCAAACCGCCGCCGGTGATGCGGACGCATACGTCGCCGGTGCAAATTCGGACGATGCTGACGCAAAAGCCGCCGATACGCACGATCGTCATTGGCCGAACCTATCGCGCGGATCACGATGCGACGCATTCGCCGATGTTCCATCAATGCGAGGGTCTTATTATCGACCGCGATCTGAACCTCGGACATCTGAAAGGCTGCCTGACCGATTTTCTGCGCGCGTTTTTCGACATTTCCGACCTGCCGGTGCGCTTCCGCTCCAGCTATTTTCCGTTCACCGAGCCTTCGATGGAAGTCGATATTGGCTGGAACCGGCGCACCGGGGAACTGGGAAACGGCACCGACTGGCTGGAAATTCTTGGCAGCGGCATGGTGCATCCTCGGGTGCTCGCGAATTGCGGGATCGACCCGTCGGAATGGCAGGGTTTTGCCTGGGGCATGGGCGTCGAACGCGTCGCGATGCTGAAACACGGCATGAGCGACCTGCGTCCGTTTTACGAATCCGATATCCGCTGGCTGCGTCATTACGGCTTCAATCCGCTGGCCCCGACCATGCTGCATGAGGGCGTATAACCCATGAAATTCACTCTCTCGTGGCTGAAAACCCATCTCGAAACGGATGCTTCGGTCGATACGATCGGCGAAACTCTGACAAAGATCGGCCTTGAACTCGAAGGCGTTGAAAATCGCGGTGCCGCGCTGTCGATGTTCCGGATCGCGCATGTTTTGGAAGCCGTGCAACATCCCAACGCCGACCGGCTGCGCGCCTGCAAGGTCGATACGGGCGATGGCATCGTTTCTGTCGTCTGCGGCGCCCCCAATGCGCGCACGGGCATGAAGGCCGTATTCGCCGCGCCCGGTCATTTTATTCCGGGGACCGGCGTTACCCTGAAAATCGGCGAAATACGCGGTGTCGAAAGCGCCGGGATGCTGCTTTCGGCGCGCGAAATGGGACTTGGCGAGGATCATTCCGGCATCGTCGAACTGCCGGCCGATGCGCCCATTGGCGTCCCTTATGTCACCTTCGCGGGACTCGACGATCCGATCTTCGAAATTGGCGTGACGCCGAACCGAGGCGATTGTTTCAGCGTCCGCGGCATTGCGCGCGATCTGGCGGCAGCCGGTCTGGGCTCGCTGAAACCGTTTCAGCCCGCGAAAATCCCGGCCTCCGTCGATGGCGGCCCGGTCTGGAACATCGAGTTTCCAGAGGCCTGCCCGTGGATTCTCGGCCGCGCCATCCAAAATGTGCGCAATTCGCCCAGTCCGAAATGGTTGCAGGATCGGCTGATGTCGATCGGACTGCGTCCGATTAACGCGCTTGTCGATGTCACCAATTTCTTTACCTTCGATCTGGGCCGCCCGTTGCACGTATTCGATGTCGCGAAACTCAAGGGTAACGTGCTGACGCTCCGCCGCGGTGCAGGCGAAACGATCCGCGCCCTGAACGCGAAAGACTACCAGGTCGATCCGGAGGACTGCGCCATCTGCGACGAGGCGGGAGTCCAATCCATTGGCGGCGTCATTGGCGGCGAGTCCTCCGGCTGCGACGAATCCACCCGCACCGTCTTCGTCGAATGCGCGCTGTTCGACCCCATCCGCATCGCGCTGACCGGGCGCCGCCATCAGATCGTTTCGGATGCCCGGCAGCGCTTCGAACGCGGCCTGGACCCTGCGCTGATGCCGGACGCCATCGAAGCCGCCACCGCCATGATCCTGCATCTCTGCGGCGGCGAGCCTGGGCCGGTCGTTTCCGCGGGCGCGGAACCCGCCTGGGCGCGCGACGCCACCATGCGTTTTTCGCGGATTGCCGGTCTGGGGGGTTCGGACATAAGCGCCAACGAGGCCGTTGCTTCTTTGGAACGTCTTGGTTTCGCGGTCCGCACCCGCGATGCCGAAAAAGTCACCGTCGCGGTGCCGTCCTGGCGTAACGATATCGCCGCGAAAATCGTCCTGGACCTGTCGCCGGATCTGGCCCATGAAACAGCATCCCGGATGGCCGAAGCCTGTGCCATCGTCGAACCCGAATGCGACCTGATCGAAGAAGTGCTGCGCCTGAAGGGCCTCGACGCCGTGCCACCGGTTTCCATTCCCCGTATGTCTCCCGTTCCCGTTGCATCTTTGACTCCGAAACAACAGCGAACAGCCCAGGTTCGGCGGACGCTGGCGGCTTTGGGATTATTGGAATGCGTGACTTTCAGTTTCATGGCGGCGGCGGATGCGGCTCCCTTCGGCCCGACGCCGCATTCGTTGCGCCTGAGTAATCCCATCGCCGCCGATCTGGACCAGCTCCGCCCCACCCCGATCGCGACGCTGGTTTTGGCAGCGCAACGCAACGCCGCCCGCGGTTATGCCGACGTGGCGCTGTTCGAGGTCGGCCCGGCGTACCGCGAGGACGCGGCGCACGGCCAGTTCCTCGCCGCCGCGGGCGTGCGTGCGGGCTCCACGGGGCGCGCCTGGTCCCGGCCGGCCCGCGCCGTGGACGCAATGGACGCGAAAGCCGATTTGTTCGAAATACTGGCGGCCGTGGGCGTTCCCCTGGAAGCTTTGATGGTGACCGCCGACGCCCCCGGATTCTACCATCCGGGCCGCTCCGGCACCGTCCGGCAGGGCCCGAAAAACGTCCTTGGGACCTTCGGCGAATTGCACCCGCGGGTTCTCGCTTCACTGGGCCTGTCCGGTCCCGCTGTCGCGTTCGAGTTGAACCTGGACGCCGTCGCCGAACCGAAGCGCCGCCGCAAAGCCGCGCCCGATCTGCCCGCGTTCCAGCCGCTGCGCCGCGACTTCGCGTTCCTGGTGGACTCGGCCGTCCCCGCCGATGCCGTCCTGCGCGCGGCCCGGGGCGCCGAACGGACGCTGATCGCAGGGGTATCGCTGTTCGACGTTTACGAGGGCGAAAAACTGCCCGAAGGCAAGAAATCCCTGGCCATCGATGTTGTGTTCCAACCGCGCGAGCACACGATGACGGACGCGGAAATCGAAACCGCGGGTCAGAAAGTGGTTGCCGCTGTGGCGAAAGCGACGGGTGCCGTCCTGCGCTGAACTGCGCCCGCGCGTGTGGACAACTTCGATCCGCGTCGCGGTTCCCGTCGCCCGGCCGTGGCCTGCCCGCGATCGTCTGTGCAAAACCCAAGGCAGGACCGATTGACCGTTTGCTATGTCCTCCCCCCGTCATGGCACGCCCCCAAGCGGGCCATCGGGAGCGGTACACCACTGCGAGAGCGGCCACGACCGTCAGCGGCAAGCGCCCTTTGCCCAACCGCCGTGCCGCTTCCGGTGGCCCGATCGAGTCGGACCATGACGCGGGGGAGATGCCTCGCCAAGAGTCAAACGTTTGGTCAGTTGTTATAAGCCCCTGTCGAAGCTTCTGGCCGACACCGTCGCGAAACCGGAGCGGGCATAGGGTCAGGGCATGGTTCCCCCCCGACACACGCGCGGATCGTGGCACCGCCGATGGCGCCCGGTGGCCGGCTTGCTCGCCATGTTCGCGCCGGACAGTGCACCGGCGCAGATGCTGGCGCCTGGCACGACGCCGCCCAGGGTGATCGGGGTGTTCGGGGACTGGACGGCGGCGGTGCAGACGGCCTCGTTTCAGACCCTGTGCTATGCGTTTACGCGGGCCGCGCGCTCTGTTGGCGCGGTGGCGGATCGTGGTCCCGTTATGCTTTGGACCACACGCGGGCGGAGTGGCGGCGAGTCGATGCGGTTCGACGCAGGCTTTGTCTTCGCCCCGAATGCCGCGGTCGCAGTGCAGACCGGGCAGGCGACGCTTTACTTCAATACGGCCCAGAACCGGGCCTTTCCGGCGAATGGCGCCGAAGCGGTGGCGGCGTTTTCGCGGTCGGACAGGCTTTTGGCCGACACCACTGCGCCCGGCCCCAATGGCGCGCCGGTGACGGACAGCTTCAGCCTACGCGGCTTCGCGGCAGCGCAAGAGGCGATCCGCGGCGCATGCCCGGGGGTGTTGGCGCACGCGGCGATCGGGGTTGCGGTACCGGTGGGCTCCCCGGGGGAACCCCAGAGGGATTTGGGCGGCACGCGGACGGTGCGGCTGGCCCGAGCCGGCGGGATTTTGGTGGCGCCCGCGCGGATCAACGACGCGCTGACGTTGCAATTCGCGGTCGATAGCGGCGCCGCCGATGTCAGCATTCCCGAGGAAGCGGTGGCGGCGCTGCGCCAGACGGGCACCTTGGCGGACAGCGATTTCACCGGGCAGCGCATCTATATGACCGCCGACGGCACGCGATCCGCGGCGGCGACGTTCCTGCTGCGGGTGCTGGAGGTCGGCGGGCAGCGCGTGGAAAACGTCAGCGCGCATGTCTCCCCCGCGCGCAGTCCATTGCTTCTGGGGCAGAGTTTTCTGGGCCGTTTCCGCTCCTGGTCCATCGACAACGACCGTCAGGAACTGGTGTTGGGTCAGGCGGCCCGCTGACGGGCCGCCCGATCCAGAGTCATTTCGGCGAGAGTACCATAACCATCTGCCGGTTTTCCAGCCGAGGCATTTGTTCGACCTTGGTGGTGATATCCATTTCCGCGCGAATACGTTCCAGCACCCGGATGCCGATGTCCTGGTGCGCCATTTCGCGGCCCCGGAAACGCAGGGTCACCTTGACCTTGTCGCCTTCGTCGATGAACGACTTCATGGCGCGCATTTTCACCTGATAATCGTTTTCGTCGATATTCGGGCGAACCTTGATTTCCTTGATCTCGACGACTTTTTGTTTCTTTTTGGCTTCGTTCTTTTTCTTCTGCTGCTCGTACTTGAACTTGCCATAGTCGAGGATTTTGCAGACGGGCGGATCGGCGTTCGGGCTGATCTCCACCAGGTCCAGCCCCACGGCATAGGCCCGGAGCATCGCGTCGCGCGCGCCCATCACGCCCATCATCTCGCCTTCGGCGTCGATCAGGCGGACCTGCGGGACGCGGATCTCTTCGTTCACTCGGGGCCCGTCGCGAGTCGGCGGGGCCTGCATTGGTCCTCTGGCTATGGGTAGCTCCTGTTTCTGTTACAAACGCGGGTGCCGGGCTCCCCCCAAGGGGAGGAACCCGGAACAGCATGTAGTGTGGTCAAGTTCGGCGGAAAAAATCAAGCGACCATGGAAGCTCCCGCGGAAACGCGCAGATCGGGCGGCGTTGCTTCCCGCGCCAGACGCGCCACGGCCTCTGCCAAAGGCAGGATTTCCTGCGCCGGCGAACCGAGGCGCCGCAACGCCACCGTGCCATTTTCCGCTTCTTTGCGGCCCACGACGGCGATCACCGGAACATGCGCGAGGCTGTGTTCGCGCACCTTCGCGTTGATCTTCTGGTTCGACAGATCGGCCTTGGCCGTCAGACCCGCCGCCTGGAACGCCGCCACCGCCTCCCGCGCGTAGTCGTCCGCGTCGGAGACGATCGTCGCGACGACCACCTTCTCCGGTGCCAGCCACAGCGGGAAGCGGCCCGCGTAGTTCTCGATCAAAATGCCGAGGAAGCGTTCGAAGGACCCTAGAATGGCCCGGTGCAACATCACGGGGATGTGGCGCGCGCCGTCCTC
>JAYWAX010000613.1:0-3198 GCA_043782125.1 Acetobacteraceae bacterium
CGCGCCGAGGACAGCGCCGCGGCGGTCGCCTGACCGTTTGACCAGCGCCAGCCCCGCCGCGATCGTCGCGACCACCGCGGTCAGCGGGCCGAAGCCAGCGAACCCCTGGAACCCCAGCATCCAACCGCCAAGACCGGCGGCACCCATCCAGCCGATGGAGGAACAGGTGACGTTCCAGCCCATCACCGTGCCCCGGACATGCGCGGGCACCTGGGTCAGTCCGGCCATCAGCGCGGGCCGGGCGATGGCGTTCAGGAAGACGTAGACAAAGCCCAGACCGACGGACATCGGGACACTGCGCCGCCATCCAAACAGCGCCAGCGCCGCGATGCCGGAGGCCAGCATCGCCAACGCGAAAATCGTCAGCCGGTTCGGCAACCGGTCCGCCAGTTGGCCGCCCAGAAGCGTGCCGAGAATGTTGCCAGACGCGAAAATCGCCAGCGGAATGGCGACCGCGTCCAGTCCGACATGATACGTAGATTGCAGAAATGTCGCAAAATACACAATTGTGAGGCCGTAACAAACCCGCTCGGCCACGCCCATCGCCAGCAGCCGCATGACCGGCCAGGACAAGGCCGCCCGCGTCGATGGCGCCTTCGATCCTGCCGCCCGCGCAGAGGTCGGGCGGCCGCGTGTGGTCAGCAACAGGAAAACCGCGCCCCCGGCGGCCAAGGCGCCGACGCAGAGATTGACGCCGCGCCAGCCGATGAAGGCGCCGAGATACGCCGCGATTGGCACGCCCAGAAGCAGCGTCAGCGACTGCCCGCTCATGACCCAGCCCAGAGCGCGGCCTTGCTGGCCCTCGCCCACGCGCGCCGAGGCTTCCGCGAAGATTACGCCGGTGAACATACCGCTGCACCCACCCGCGGCGACCGACCACACCGCCACCAGCAGGAAACTGGGCGCCGTCGAAATCCCGATCAGGGCGCCGCACAACGCCAGCGGTCCGAAGATCAGGAACGGCCGCCGTCCCCAACGATCCGAACCCGCGCCCGCCAGCATCCCCGCAATCGCCCATGAGATCGAGGTCGCACCGACGAGATTGGCGACCATTGGCAGGCTGGTGGACAGATCGCGCGCCATTTCCAACAAGAACGGCGCGCGCGTGGTCCCGCTGGACGCCGCGGCGAACATCGCCAAAGCCCCCGCCGCGAGCAGCGCCCAGGGCATGACCGGTTCGGCGGGAGGCGCGCTGGCATGGGCCGGTTCCGCCGGGGGCCGGCCGGCGTGGACCGGCTGGGGGGAGGGCTTCAACCGCTTCTACGGCGCCAGGCGCTGATCTGTTCCATGGACGTGCGAACATGCACGACCACCGGCTGGGTCTTCACCGCCAGTGCCTCTGCAATGGTGGGCGCGATCTCGGCCTCGGTGCGGATCGTCATTCCCTTGGCACCGAAGGCGGTAGCCCAGATGGCGAAGTCCGGGTTGGTCAGTTCCGTCGCCGCGCGAGACGGACGCCCAGGATACCGGGAATCATGGTGCTGGAGGATGGTGCCATAGCCGTTGTTGTCGGACACGATGAACACCGGGTTGACGCCGTATTGCCGCGCCGTCGCCAGTTCGTTGCCGGTCATCAACGTGCCGCCGTCGCCCGCGAAGCCGATCACCTGAGTGCCTGGCCGGCGCAAACACGCCGCCACCGCCATCGGCATGCCTGCGCCCATCGCGCCGACCACCGAGGCCAGAAACATCTGGCCCGGCTTCATAAGTAGATATCTGTGCACGAACGTTGCGAAATTGCCGGCATCCGACGTCACCGTCGCGTCGTCCGTCAGATGCTTGTTGATTTCCGCGATCACAGCCGAGAAATTGACGCCATCCGTCATCGGCTCCCATTCGGCCTTGGTCACGCGCTTATGGACGGCGTGCAGGTTATCGACCCAGCCTTTGCGCTTCCCCGCGTCCTTGGGCGCACCACGGGCCAGCAGCGCGCGGACGACCGCGGCGGGCTCGCAGGCCATGCCCAGATCGGGGCGCCAGACGCGGCCGACCTCGTTCGCGTCGGGCCAGACATGGACCAGGGGGATCTGCGGATCGGGCGCGGCGGGAAAGGTAAAGCCTTGGCTGATGCTACCGGTGATTCGCTCGCCCAAAGAAACGAGAAGGTCCGTTTTCTTCAATTCGGCCAGGGTATCGCCGTGAACGCGGCTGGCCATATAGCCGCCATAGTTCGGGTGACCAGAGTCGAACAAATGCGGACGGCGATGCGTCGGCATGACCGGCAGCATCCATTGTTCGGCGAGCCTGGTCAGATCGGCGATCTCCGACGGGTGCATACAAGGGCCAACCCAGACGACCGGGCGCTGGGAGGCGGCGAGCATCCCGGCCAGTTTCTCCACGTCGGCGGGCAGCGGGCCGCCTTGCGCGAGGGGGCGCGGCCTGGCGACGGGCGTGTCGGTTTCGATGTCGAACACATCTTCCGGGATGATAATCGCGACCGGGCCGGGGGTGCCGCTTTCGGCGATGTGGAAGGCGCGCGCGATGGCCTCGCTGGCCTGCGCGGGCTCGTTGACCTCGATCACCGCCTTCGAGACATCGGCGAGGAGTTTGGAGAAGTTTTGCTCCTGCAACGCCATGCGGCCCGCTTCGAAGCGTTCGACCTGGCCGATCAGCACGACCAGCGGCGTGGCGTCGTGGAACGAGGTGTGCATCCCGATCAGCGCGTTCGACAGTCCTGGGCCGCGCGAAACGACGACGACGCCCGCGCGCCCGCCACGCATCCGGCCGTCGGCGGCGGCCATGAAGGCGGCCCCGCCCTCGTGGCGGCAGACGATCAGGCGCATCCGGTTGTTGTCCACCAGCGCGTTGGTGAAGCCGAGATAGCTCTCCCCGGGCACGCAATAGATCAGGTCGATGTCGTGCGCTTCCAGGCTATCGACCAGCAGGCGGCCCACGCTACGCGCCATGGCGTTGTCCTCCGGGTTTTCCGTTTCTCGTGGCCGCGTTCTTACCGGGGAGGTGCTGGAGGGGTCAAACGGCTTGGGTCAAACCGGGGAGGGGCGGCGTGGCGGCGGGCGTTGGCGATGCACCGTCCTGAAGAATCCAAGAAATAATTCCGGCCTTTGCGCGGCATGGCCGAAAATGACCGAATCCCGGCCTACCCATTAATCCTGAAGGCTCTTCCTGCGTTCCAGGGTGATGGAGGTTTCAATATTTTCAATGGGTTATTGAGGGATTGAGTAAGAGGGGCAAAAGTGT
>JAYWAX010000614.1:0-8837 GCA_043782125.1 Acetobacteraceae bacterium
TTTTAGCGGCTCACCGCGCGGCCGCTATGAACGGGGTCACAGTATTTGCCCGGGGGGGCCACCAAGGGTACAAGACTCCCATGACAAACACCGCTCCCAAGCGCGGGCTCGCCCGCAACACCGCCAATTACGGCGACAAGGATTTTGCGCTGTATCTGCGCCGGTCCTTCGCCAAATCAATGGGTTATTCCCAGGCCATGCTCGACAAGCCCGTTGTGGGCATCGTCGATACCAGCTCCGATTATAACAACTGCCACCGCACGGTCCCGGAGTTGGTGGAGGCCGTGAAGCGCGGTGTCCTCGCCGCGGGCGGTCTGCCGCTGGCTTTTCCAACGGTGTCGCTGTGCGAGCCGTCGTTGTTCCCGACCTCGATGCATTACCGAAACCTCGCCGCGATCGATACCGAGGCGATGTTGACGGCGCAGCCGATGGACGCGGCGGTGCTGATCGGCGGCTGCGACAAAACGGTGCCGGCGCAGTTAATGGCTGCAGCCTCCGCCAACGTGCCCGCGATCCAACTGGTCACCGGCCCAATGCTGGCGACGCCGTTCCAGGGCGAACGTCTCGCCGCCTGCACCGATTGCCGCCGGTACTGGGCTGCCTATCGCGCGGGCAATGTCTCGGCGGAGCGGATCGGGCAGATCGAAGGCCGCCTCGCCACCACGGCGGGCACCTGCGGCGTTATGGGCACCGCGTCCACGATGGCCTGTATTTCCGAGGCTTTGGGCATGACCCCGTTGGGGCACGGCTCGATCCCGGCGGTCCACGCGGATCGGCTGCGCGCGGCGGAGGAAGCCGGCGCGCTGGCGGTCCGGCTGATCGAAAACCCGATCCGGCCGTCCGATATCATCACCGGAGAATCGGTCGAAAACGCGGTGCGTGTGCTGCTGGCTCTCGGCGGTTCCACCAATGCGCTGATCCATCTGACCGCCATCGCGGGCCGCCTGGGGATCAAAATCGACCTCCGGCGGTTGAATGTTCTGTCCGATTCCACACCTGTCCTGGTCGATCTGAAACCGACCGGCGAAGGCTATATGGAGGATTTTCACGCGGCCGGCGGGATGCCGGCGCTGCTGTGGGAATTGCGGCATTTGTTGCATCTGGATTGCCGCGATGTGACCGGCGTCCCGCTGCGCGACCGCCTGACGCAGCCGGAATTCGTGGACCGGCGTTATATCAAGGCCTTCGGCGAACCCGTGACTCCCGTTGGCGGGATCGTTGCATTGTTCGGATCGTTGGCCCCGCGCGGTGCGATCCTGAAACGCAGCGCCGCGACTCCGTCGCTGTTCGAGACCGAAACGCGCGCCCTCGTTTTCGACGGCTTGGAAGACCTTGCCAATCGGATCGACGATCCGGATCTCGATGTGACGGCCGGGGATATCATGGTGCTGAAGAACGCCGGATCTTTGACGCCTGCGGGGATGCCGGAAGCGGGGTATCTGCCGATCCCGTCGAAGCTCGCCCGCGCCGGGGTCAAGGACATGGTGCGCATGAGCGATTGCCGCATGTCCGGCACCGCGTTTGGCACGATCGTGCTGCATATCACGCCGGAAGCCGCGGCGGGCGGGCCGTTGGCGCTGATCGAAACCGGCGACCGGGTGCGGCTGTCGGTGAAGGACCGGTCGCTGGACCTGCTGGTGGACGCGACGGTGCTGGCGGCGCGGCGCGCGAAATGGGCGCCGCCCGCGAAGCCCGGACGCGGCTGGGACCGGATCGTCGCCGATCAGGTGTTGCAGGCGGACGAGGGCTGCGATTTCGCGGTGCTGCGTCCCGTGGCGGAATAAGAACGTGTCGCGATCTCACCCGTGCCGATGACCGCGACGCCGCCGTTCCTGCCGGAAACGCACGGGGGACCATCGCCGGCCTGCAACCGGACGCCGCATCTGGCTTAGCCGGGGGCTGACACAATGCCCGCAGGCAGGACGCTGTGGCCCGTCCGGGCGGCCGCGTCCTGCCGGGGACGCAGCCGCAGGATCGGTGTTTCGAGGAAGCGCCAGGACAGTTCGGCGAGCCCGGCGGGCAAGGCGATCGCCAGCGCAACGCACAGGGGCAATGGGAGAAGTCCGGTTTCCGCCAAAGGTTTGCCGACGATGTCTGCCAGCACCGTAACGTGGACGATATAAATTGCATAGGACCGCGTGCCGAGCCAGCGCACCGGCCCTGCGAACCAGGCCGGGGCGTCGCGCAACATCAGCGCGGCGGGCAGGCACAAAGCGCAGCCGATGACGCTGACCTCGCACACCGACAGGGCGTACCAGGCCGCGGGCAATGGCGGCATGCCCGCGGCGGCGAACCCGATCAGGGCCAGCCCACCGGCGAGCGACAGCCAGGGATGGCGGAACAGCGGGCTTGCGGACCGGTGCAGAACTGCCAGCAGCACGCCGTAAGCGATTTCGTCCAGCCGGAACGGCACCAGGCCCCGCCAGTCCTCGCACGCCAGCCTGAATACGACCGGCGCCAGCAAGAACAACGCGAGGCCGATCGCCAGCCCCCGAGTCCGCCCGAACCGGCGGCCCAGGAAGATCGCGGCAAAGCCGAACAGCAGGTAGAACCACTCCTCCACCGCCAGCGACCAGGTCACGGCGAAGAAGTTGTCCGCCGGCATCGGCGCGATCAGATTTTGGGTCAGGGTGGCATACCGCGGACCGGTCGCGGCCACGCCATCCGCAGGCGGAAACAGGCCCAGAAGCACCGCCAGCCAGAGAAAATACAACGGCAGCGTGCGCATCGCCCGGCGCGTCAGGAACACGGCGAAGTCTCGCCAGCCCGGCCGCCGGTCCAGTATGTACAACAATATGCGGCCGATGAGAAAGCCGCTGAGCGCGAAGAACAATTCCACCCCCGTGTCGCCCGCGAAGTCCCACATCGGCGATAAATCTCGATATCCGAACCAGGCGGCGAAATGCCCGCTCATGTGGTCGATCGCCACCATCGCGATCGCGACGGCACGCGCGAGGTCGAGGCCGAGAATGCGATCTCTGCCGGGCGGTGGAGCGGATAAAAGGGGCATGACAAATCCCGAGGTATGCGTGGCGCAAGACCGTCAAACTGGGCGTGAAAGGTTAAAATTTCGTTCACGCGGGCGGCCTCCGCGACGTCGGTCCGTGGAAGTGACCAAAGATCCAGTGCCCGTGGCGAAGGGGAGGGGCCCCCAGACAAAAAGGTCTGGACGAAAAAAATGCTCGGACGAAAACACAAGATGAAAAAAGCCCAGGCTCGCGTGGACGCTGAAACCTGATAGCGTGCGGGGATTGAAGCCGGAGGATGCCGCATGAACGCCATGGCCGATGTTCTGGACGCAGCCGTCCTGGACGCCAATGTACCCGGCGCCGATGTCCCGGAAAGCGCCGGAGCCCGGGAGCGGCGGCGGATCCGCGCGGCGGTCTGGACGGGCCCGACCTCCGGGCTCGCGCCGGGCAATGTGCAGGCTAATCTGGTGATCCTGCCGAAGGATCTGGCGCATGATTTTCTGCGGTTCGCGCAGGCCAATCCGCGGCCCTGCCCGGTGTTGGCCGTTGCCGACGCGGGCTCGCCGTTCTTCCCAGGTCTGGGTCTCGACATCGACATGCGGACCGATCTGCCGCGGTACCGGGTCTGGCGCGACGGCGAACTGACCGAAGAACCGACCGATATCCGCCATGTCTGGCGCGACGATCTGGTGGGCTTCGCCATCGGCTGTTCGTTTTCGTTCGAAGAAGCGCTGGTGGCCGATGGGATCGAGGTCCGGCACATCGCGATGAACTGCAATGTGCCGATGTACCGGACCAATATTCCCTGTGTTCCGGCGGGGGCGTTCTCCGGCCCGATGGTGGTGTCGATGCGGCCGATGAAGCCCGCCGACGCAATCCGCGCCGTGCAAATCACCTCGCGGTTTCCGTCGGTGCATGGGGCGCCTGTGCATCTGGGGCTGCCCGAGGCGATCGGAATATCCGACATTTCGAAGCCCGATTACGGTGACGCGGTGCCCATTCGTGCCGGCGAATTGCCGGTGTTCTGGGCGTGCGGGGTAACTCCGCAGGCGGCGATCGCGCAGATCAAACCCGCCTTCTGCATCACCCACGCGCCAGGGATGATGTTGATCACCGATCTGAAGAACACGAAACTCGCCGTGCTGTAGTGCGCGACCGGATCGCCCGGATCGAGGAGGCGATCCACCGGGAAGTCGGGCGCGGCGCGACCGGCCTGTTCGCCGCCGCCAAAGGCGGGTTGTGGGGCGCGGTGGACGCTTTGTCGGCCGCCCCGATCCGTGGTGTCGGGATATTGACCGGGTTTTTCGTCCCGAAGGCCGATCCGCCGGCAGCGGAGACGGACGGACCCGCGGGCGCGGCGTTGCTGGTTCATGCCTTCGCCGCGATCGGCGTCCCCTGTCGCGTGCTGACGGACGATCGTTGCCGCTCCGCTTGCGAAGCCGCGCTGGCGGGCGCCGCGCCGGTCGATTCGGTGCGGCCAGGCGCGGATATGGCACCGGCCATCGACGCCTGGCGAGGGCACGGGATCGACTGGGCTGTCGCCATCGAACGCAGCGGGTTAAGCGCGGACGGGCGGCCCCGGAACATGCGGGGCGAGGATGTCGGTGCCCATACTGCGCCACTGGATCGTGTGTTTTCGGCCGGTCCTTGGCGCACCATCGGCATCGGCGATGGTGGCAACGAGGTCGGCATGGGCGCGCTTCCACCCGGTCTGATCGCGGCTCAGGTCCCGTTCGGCGATCGCATCGCCTGTGTGACTCCGGCCGATCATCTGATCGCGGCGGGGGTATCGCATTGGGGGGCTTACGCGCTGATCGCGGGCCTGGCCGTGGCGATGCCGCGGTGGCGGGAGGCGTTGCTGGCCTGCCTCGATCCGGAGATCGACCGGCGCATTGTGACGGCGATGGTCTTGAACGGCCCAGCGGTGGATGGGGTCACGCTGCGGCGGGAGCCGACGATCGATGGGCTGGATCTCGCGGCGCACGCGGATCGGCTGGCGGCGGTCAAGGCGGCGGCAGGCTTTTAGGATCGCCCGGCAATTGCCCTGGGCCATGGCGCCGCCGCCAATCCGGCGTTACTTTACCGGCCAACAGCCGGGAGAGAGTCATGAACCGCATCGTATGGGGCCGCGCGACCTCCAGCAACGTCATGAAAGTCCTGTGGGGTCTGGGCGAGCTCGATCTACCGTTCCAGCGGATCGATGTGGGCGGCGCCTTCGGCAAAACCGATACGGCGGAATACCGGACGATGAACCCGACCGGGTTGGTTCCGACCCTGCAGGAAGACGATTTTACCCTGTGGGAAAGCAACGTCATCCTGCGTTACCTGCACGCGGCCCATGCGCCCGATTCGCCGATGTTCCCGAAGGACGTCCACGCCCGCGCCAACGTCGATCGTTGGATGGACGCGCAGCAAACCATTTTCAACCGCCCGATGGGCCAGGTCTTCTGGGGCCTGGTCCGCACACCCGCGGACAAGCGCGACATGGCCGCGATCGCCCAGGCAATTCAGGACACGGCCAAGGCCTGGGCCATGGTGGACGCGGAATTGCAGCGCCACGATTTCATTGCGGGCGATGCCTTGACTCTGTGCGATATCCCCTGGGGCGTTCACGCCCATCGCTGGTTCGGAATGGATTACCTGGGGCTCGAACGCCCCGAATTCCCCGCGATACGCGCCTGGTACAACCGGCTGTGCGAGCGGCCGGCCTACCTGACGCACGTCGTTGGCTGCCCCATTACCTGACAATCGGCATGAACGTTTACGACATCTGGTGCGATCTGAAGCCCGGCATCGGCGACCTCGATTTCGCCGAGAAACTCGCCGCTTACATGGAGCATCTGACACAACAAGGCCTGATCGAGACCTGGCGCCTCACCCGGCGAAAACTCGGCCTGGGCTCTTCGGCGCTTGGCGAGTTCCACATTGCGATCGAGCTGCGCGATCTGGCGCAGTTAGACGCGGCCTTCGACCGGGTCTCCGCCAGACGGGAGCCGGTGGAAGGGTTCCATTTCGGACTGAATTCGCTGGTGACGAACGCGACCTTCGCCCTGTACCGGGATTTCCCCGATCCCGGTCGGCACACCGGCGAGGAACGGTTCGGGTCAGGTCAGCCCGGAACCCCGATATAAGGCGGCGACCGGCAGGCTGAGACCGATGCTGGCCAGTTCGAAGGTCCCAGATGTCAGCGCGGCCGGCATTTCGGGCCAGACCCCGTCCTCGCCCCGGCGCAACAATTCGACGCCAACGGAGGCCGTGCGGATCACGAGGATTTCGCGCAACGGTTCAATTGTCATGTAAGCCCAGACGTTGCGCCAGGTCTCGGCGTGATTGGAGGGCGACAGGACCTCGATCAGCAAAACCGGCGCGCGCAGCATGCGTCCTTCGAGATCGGAGGGTGAACAGGTGACGGCGAGATCGGGGACCAGAAAATTCCGATCCGATTGAAACCGCGGCCGGACGCCAGGGGTCACGATCACCCGGCACCCGCCGTCGCGGTCGAGCAGATGATTCCCGATGAGCCTGGCCGTCTCCGCCTGAATGGCGCCGTTGCGCGGCGATGGCGGCGCCATGGCGACGGGCACGCCGTCGATCAGTTGCCAAAGAGACGGTCCGGGCGACTCCCAATCCAGGAACTCGTCGACCATCATGAGCCCGGGAAGTTTGAGCGCCGCGACCATGACAAAATGTTAGCATGGCGGGACGGCGTTCCGCTACGCCGCTGGTTCACCGGATCGCGGAGTCCGCCTTGGGTCCTTCCGCGGCAATCCAGGGATCGACGCATCCGCCTTTTCCGCGTTTGTAAACGGTCAGCCCATCGAAGGAGACGATCGGTTTGTAGCGCGACCAGACCCGCGCGAAGGACGGTTCCGCCGCGCTCAGCACGCCGATATAATTCGCCTTATCCCTGACATCGACCACCGCCAGATCGGGGCAGCCCGCAATGAAGTCGTGCGCGACCCAGTGCGCCACCGGCCATTCCTTCGCCGCCGCCGGATCGATATGGGCCCGCCATTGCTCGCCCTTCAGTGCCCACATCGAATCGAACCGGGACGCCCAGATGACACCGGTATTGTTAACCACGGGAAAACCCAGGGCGATCCACTCGGAGAACGCAATATAGGTGCGGGCGTGGTGCAGCCGGATCAACGCTTCCAGCCGCGCGACGGTGGTCACCCGAGGCTCCACCGCCTGGCTCACCGCCGGTTGCAGCCGTTCCACCGCCGCGGCGCCAAACAGAAAGACCGCGAGGCCGGCCACGGCCAGTGCCAGCTTTGGCGCACCGCGGAAGGGACGGTGCGCGGCGGCCGCGACGGTCCACAGGATCAGCACCAGCACCGTGACAACCGTGGCGGGCAGCCGGTGGTAGAACCAGTCTTTGCCGTCCAGAAAACAGACCGTGCTGGACGCCACCGCGAACACCAGGCCCGCAAGCGCGAGCGAGCGGTCCGCCAGCACACCGCGCGCCCGCCACCACAAAACGATCGCCAGCCCCTCCGCCGCGAGCAGCGCCGCGCTGTCGCGGAGCAAGGCCATAAACGTCACGTCAGTCGCGCCGTACAGCGCCAGCGCCATGGGCACCGCGCGCCGCAAATACGCTGGGCATACGATCGCAACCAAAACGATATACGACGTCAGCGTGACTGCGGCCGCCACCGACGCCACTCGCCACGGCCAGATTCGCCGGCTTATCGCCACGCCCTCCAACGCTACGAAGGCGAGCGCGTATTGCGGTTTCAGCGCGCATCCCAAAGCGGCGAGCACGCCGGCGGACAGTGAAACGAGTCTCCCTGGCCGGGCCCCGTCCAGCGTGCGCGCGAACAAGATAAGGTAGGGGAGAAAGGCCGCGACCAGCAGATGCTCTCGCTGGCCGAGGTCGGCGGCGGGCACGATCAGCAGCACGCATCCCAGGACCGCGAAGACCGGCATGCGGTGCGCGAACACCCCGCCGTGCGGCCGCAGCAGACAGGCGCTCCACCAGGCGAAGGCCAGCGCCACCCCGGCGAAAGCGGGCATCGCGACATATTGCTGTTCGACGTCCAGCCAGCGCGCCAGCAGCAGCGGCCCCGAGGACAGCCATACGATGAGCGGCGGATTCACCTCGATCACATCGACATACAGCTCCCGTCCCGCGAGCCAGCGCCGCGCGACATAAAGCAGCCAGGCGATGTCGTCCTTCAACGGCGACCGCAGCGCGGCGAACAAAACGATCCCGGTCACGGCGGCAAGAATCACCGCGCTGACCGCATTTGCAAGCGGGCGGCGGAACCGGGTCCGATCAGAGCTCAGAGGGTCGATGGCACGGCGATCCCAGAGGGTTGTAGGGGTTATAGCCATCTCACGATTGCCTCGCCAAGTGGCGAATTTCCGTTCGAAATCAGGCAATTCGATGAAAGTTAAGGCACGTTGGAAATTGGCGGGCGGTGCCCGGGGTTCCCTCGGGGACGATATCGCGAAAGAATTTACCAATGGTAAACGGGAAGCGTTTTCAATCCGGGCCCGGTCCAGCCCCAGACGGCAGCGGGATAACGGCGGCGAGAGGACAAATCCGGCCCTTCCCCGTCATGGTTTGGCTGACAGGACCATCGGTCGCGGCACGGTGCCGCGACCGATGACACCCGCCGCCACCCGATGCTCCTCGAACCGAGGCGTTGTCCTGTGCCGAATTGCCGCGCCGAACCCACCCATGACGCTCCCGAACCGGCACCCCCGCGGCCAACCCGGTTCAAACGCCCAGTTGAGTCGCCAGGTCCTCAATGTCCGTGGCGACGATGTCCCAGTCCTGTTCGGCGGAATAATCGCGCTTCTGGTGCGGCCCATACTCGCCCGGCCGCGGCCAGAACGCGGTCAGCAGCCCGGCTTTGCGCG